>JAJXVK010000144.1 GCA_021782155.1 Pseudomonadota bacterium | reverse complement strand
CGGAACGCCAGCGTCAGGCCTTCCTGCAGCCCGGTTTGCGCCGCCGCGGCGGTGCGCAGGTTTGAGCGGACCGACACGTTCATGCCGATGAAGCCCGCCGCACCCGACAGGATCGCGCCGAGCACGAAGCCGAGCGCGGAGATCGGCCCGAGCGTGACGGCGATGATCACCGCGACGACCACGCCGACGATGCCGATCGTGGTGTACTGGCGGTTCAGGTAGGCCTGTGCGCCTTCCTGAATGGCGCCGGCGATTTCCTGCATCTTCTCGTTGCCGGGCGAGGCGCTGAGCACCTGCCGGCTGGTCACGAAGCCGTAGAGCACGGCCAGGAGACCCAGAACAATGGCAATTACAACTGGATTCACGACATCAGTCCCCCTCTTGCCCCGGGGCGCGACCCGGAGTGACGCCACATCGGGATGGCATTGGCGCGGGACGCTAGTGTTTTATTCCGCTCCCGCAAGTCCCCGTTTGGCCGATGTCCCGAAATTCACCGGGTTTCGCCGTGCTGCCAGCCGAGGTGTCCCGTGGCCGGCGCGCCGTCGAGCAGCACCGGAGCGTCGGCGCGCGGCCGGACATCGCCGATACGGTGGGCGGGGCAGGGCGGCTCGGATTCGGCGGGCAGGGTGAACAGCAGCTGGTAATCGTCCCCCCAGCGCATCGCCTCGTCCCGTCGATCGGGCGGCAGGCCGGGCGCGAAGGGTACGCGGAAGCTGTCGAGCCAGATGGTTGCCCCGCTCGCCTCGGCCAAGCGGCTGGCGTCGAGCAGCAGTCCGTCGGAAACGTCCATCATCGCGGTGACGCGCGGCGCGAGCATGCGGCCCTCGGCGAGCAGCGCCACGGGGCGGCGATAGGCCGCGGTGTCGGCGGAAGTGTCGCCATCTCGCAAGGCCTCGAAGCCCTGCATCGCCGCGCCGACCGGGCCGGTGATCCAAACCGCATCTCCCGCCTTCGCGCCCGAACGCGAGGGTACGGGGCGGCAGGTCGCGCGGCCGATCGCGGTCAGGCCCATCGTCTGCGGCCCATGGGACGAGACCGTGTCGCCACCCAGCAGCGGCACGTCATGGGTCGCGAGTACGTCGCGCAGACCTTCGAGGAAGCGCGCATCGTTGTCGCCAAGCGCATAGCCGAGCAGCACGCCCAGCGGCTCGGCGCCCTTGGCGGCGAGGTCCGACAGGTTCACCGCCACGAGCTTCCACGCGACATCGGCCGCGTCCTGCCCGGCGAGCCAGTGGACGCCCTCGACCATCATGTCGTGGGTCAGCACCAGCGCTTCGCCGCCGACCTCCAGCACCGCCGCGTCGTCGGCAAGCCCGCGCGCCGCGGGGTGCGTGGCGAGGCCGCGCAAGGCGGCGATCAGGTCTGCTTCACGCGCCATGAGGTGCCCTTATGCGGCGCTCAGTCCCCGGTGAACACCGGCGCGCGCTTCTCGATCAGCGCGGTGACCGCCTCGTAATGGTCCTTGGTTTCGTGGATGATCGCCTGGTAGGCGGCCGAAAGCTCGAGCACGTCGTCCGAGCGCCCGTGCTGCGCCTCGCGCAGCAGGCGCTTGGTCAGCCGCAGCGCGCGCGGCGAATTGGCGGCGATCTCCTCGGCGAGCGCGACCGCCGCATCGACCACTTCGCCATCGGGCACGACGCTGCCAACAAGGCCGATATCCTGCGCATAGCCGGCGCTGAACGTGCGTCCGGTCAGGAACAGCTCGGCCGCCTTCGAATAGCCGACGATCTTCTGCAGCGTCCACGCGCCGCCGTCGCCCGGCACGATGCCGACCTTGATGAAGCTGGCCGCCAGCTTGGCGCTTTCGGCGGCGACGCGCAGGTCGCACAGGCAGGCAAGGTCGAGCCCGAGGCCGATCGCGTGGCCGTTGATCGCGGCGATCATCGGGACCTCGCAATCGAGCATTGCGCGCGTCGCGCGCTGCACGCCGCGGCGGTAGTTGAGGCGCGTCGAGTCGGGTTGTTCGAGGCGCCCGATGCCCTGGCGGTCGCGGATGCCCTTGATGTTGCCGCCGGTGCAGAACGCACGGCCTTCGCCGGTGAGCACGATCGCGCTGACCGAGCGGTCGTCGCCCAGCTGGAAGAAGGTATCGACGATGTTGTCGCAGTCCTCGAGCGTGCCGATCGCGTTCATCGATTCAGGACGGCTCATGGTGAGGATGGCGACGCGCCCGCGGCGCTCGACGGAGAGGAACGGGGTCACGGCGGGTCTCCTCGACTGGCGTGTTTAAGTTTGCGATTAAATCCGCGCTGCCATAGGGAAGCGCGCGATGCAAATATTCCCGATCAGGCCCTTCAATCCGCCCGGGGACATCCCGGCGCTCAGGCAACAGGTGCGCGATCTCGTGGCACGGCACGAATCGCGATGGCAGCTCGAAACGCGGGCGAACCCGTGGTTCAGCTTCGATGCCGAGTTCTCGAAGGCGCTGGGCGCAGCGGGCCTGCTAGCGATGAACTGGCCCAAGGCGTACGGTGGGCACGAGCGCACGATGCTCGAACGCTACGTGGTCCTCGAGGAACTGCTCGCGCTCGGCGCGCCGGCGGGGCTGCACTGGATCGCCGACCGCCAGACCGGGCCGCTGCTGATCCGCTACGGCACCGAAGCGCAGAAGCGGAAGTACCTGCCCGGCATGGCGCGCGGCGAGATCTACGCCTGCATCGGCCTTTCCGAGCCCAACGCCGGGTCGGACCTCGCCAGCGTGCGCACCTCGGCGCGCCGCACGCCCGAGGGCTGGCGCGTCAACGGGCAGAAGGTGTGGACCAGCGGCGCGCACCGCAGCCACGCCGCGCTCACGCTGGTGCGCACCGAGGAAGGTAGCGAGCGCCACGCCGGACTCTCGCAGCTGATGATCGACCTCGACACGCCGGGCGTCACCGTGCGTCCGATCGTCGACATGACCGGCAGCCACCACTTCAACGAGATATTCTTCGACGATGCGCTGATCCCGCTCGACGCGCTGGTCGGCACCGAGGGCAACGGCTGGAAGCAGGTGACCGCCGAACTGGCGCTCGAACGCTCTGGCCCCGAACGCTACCTGTCGAGCCACATGCTGCTCGTCGCGCTGATCGACGCCATTGGCCCCGATCCCGAACCCGGCATCGCGCAGCTGATCGGCCGGCTCACCGCCGAGCTTTGGACGCTCAGGCAGATGTCGATGTCCACCGCCGCCAAGCTCGACGCGGGGGAAGACCCGGTGGTCGAGGCGGCGATCGTCAAGGATCTGGGCAACGCCTACGAACAGGCGCTGCCGCGTCTGGTCCAGGCGGCGGTCGATGCCGACCTTGCCGCGAAAAGCGACCTCTCGCGGCTGCTCGTCTGGCTGCTGGTGCAGAGCCCCAGCTACTCGTTGCGCGGCGGCACCCCCGAAGTGCTGCGCGGGATCATCGCGAAAGGACTTGGCCTCAGATGAGCGACAACCGCCAACTGCTCGCCGACATGGCCGAGGGCCTGTTCGCGGAGCTTTCCGATGCCGACTTCGCCGGCGCCTGGCCGCGCCTGGCCGAGGCCGGGTTCTCGACGCTTCTGGTGCCCGAGGAGAAGGGCGGCTTCGGCGGCGACTGGGTAGACGTGCTCGCCGTGCTGCGCCTTGCCGGCAGGAACGCCGTGCCCGCGCCGGTCGCCGAGCCGATCCTTGCGCATTACCTGCTGGCGCGCGCCGGTATCGACGCGCCCGAGGGCTTCGTCTCGATCGCCGCGCCCGGCCGCCGCGTGCCGTGGGGCCGCCATGCCGATTGGGTGGTGAGCGTGGAGGACGGCAAGGCCAGCCTCCATGCCGCCGATGCCTGCATGTTCGTCGAGGGCGTCAACCCGGCGGGCGAACCGCTCGACGCCGTGAGCTTCACCGGCGCACCGATCGCCAGCGCTCCATGCGACCACGACCTTGCCGCGCTCGGAGCCTTCGCGCGCGTCGCGCAGGCCTCGGGCGCGCTCGAAGCGGCGTTCGCGCTCGCCATCGAGCACGTCAACACGCGCCACCAGTTCGGCCGCGCACTCGCCAAGTTCCAGGCGGTGCAGCAGGCCATGGCCGAGTTCTCCGAGGAAGCGGCGGCGGTCGACGCGGCGGCGGCGGGCTGCGCTGCGGCGCTCGACGGCCTGGACGAAGCGGGGTTCGAGATCGCTTCGGCCAAGCTGCGCACCAATCTCGCTATCGACCGCGCGACGCCGATCGCCCACCGCGTCCACGGCGCAATCGGCTTCACCATGGAATACGCGCTCAACCGCTACACCCGACGCCTGATGAGCTGGCGCAGCGAGTTCGGCAACGACGCCTTCTGGGCGGAGCGTCTCGGGCGGCAGGTTGCCGCGCTCGGCGGCAAGGGTCTGTGGCTCGAAATGACCGCGCGCAGCGACCGGCTGATCGACGCCGCTTGACCGGCTCCCCTCGCGGGTTTAACCGATCGGTTAAATCCCTTCGGAGAGGAGTCGGAGTACCATGGCTACCGCCTATATCGTTGACGCATTCCGCACCGCGGGCGGCCGCCGCGGCGGCCGGCTTGCGGGCGTCCACCCGGTCGATCTTGCCGCGGCCAGCCTCGATGCGCTGGTCTCGCGCACGGGCGTCGATCCGAACGCGGTCGAGGACGTCATCATGGGCTGCGTCATCCAGGCCGGCGAGCAGGCGATGCAGGTCGGTCGCAACGCCGTGCTCGCCTCGAAGCTGCTGCCCCAGTCGACCCCGGCGGTGACGATCGACCGCCAGTGCGGGTCGTCGCAGCAGGCGATCCAGTTCGCCGCGCAGGCGGTGATGAGCGGCACGATGGACGTTGTGATCGCGGCCGGCGTCGAGAGCATGACGCGCGTGCCGATGGGCACCAACGCCAGCTTCCACATGAAGGAAGGGCTGGGACACTACAAGTCGCCGGGCCTCGAGGAGAAGTATCCCGGCATCATGTGGTCGCAGTTCATGGGCGCCGAGATGATCGTCAAGAAGCACGGTCTGACCAAGGACGACCTCGACCGTTTCGCGTTGAAGAGCCACAAGAACGCCATCGCCGCCACTGAAGCCGGCGCGTTCAGGGACGAGATCGTGCCGATCGCGATCGAGACGCCCGACGGCCCTGACATGCACACCGTCGACGAAGGCATCCGCTTCGACGCGACGCTGGAAAGCATCGCCGGGGTCAAGTTGCTCAATCCCGAAGGCACGCTGACCGCCGCCTCGTCGAGCCAGATCTGCGACGGTTCGTCGGCCGCGCTGGTCGTCTCGGAAGACGCGCTCAAGCGCTACGGCCTCACCCCGATGGCCCGCATCCACACCGTGACGGTGACCGCGGGCGACCCGGTGATCATGCTCGAAGAACCGCTGTTCGCGACCGACAAGGCGCTGCAGCGCGCGGGGCTGAAAATGGCGGACATCGATCTCTACGAAGTCAACGAGGCCTTCGCCTCGGTCCCGCTCGCCTGGCTCAGGCATACCGGCGCGGACCCGGAAAAGCTCAACGTCAACGGCGGCGCGATCGCGCTCGGCCACCCGCTCGGCGCTTCGGGCACCAAGCTGATGTCGACGCTGCTCCACGCGCTCAAGGCGCGGGGCAGGAAGTACGGGCTGCAGACGATGTGCGAAGGCGGCGGTGTCGCCAACGTCACCATCGTGGAAATGTGCTGAAGTTCTGAACGGAGAATCCTGAAATGAAACTCGACAACACGGTTGCCGCGGTCGTTACCGGCGGCGCTTCGGGCCTCGGGGCCGCCACCGCCCGCGCGCTTGCCGCCAAGGGCGTGAAGGTCGCGATCTTCGACCTCCAGAAGGAGAAGGGCGAGGCCATCGCCGCCGAGCTGGGCGGCGTGTTCTGCGAATGCAACGTCACCAGCGAGGAAAGCGTCGACGCCGCCTTCGCCAAGGCGCGCGCGGCGATCGGGCAGGAGCGCATCCTCGTCAACTGCGCGGGCACCGGCAACGCGATCAAGACCGCCAGCCGCAGCAAGGAAGACGGCTCGATCAAGCACTTCCCGCTCGATGCGTTCAATTTCATCATCCAGATCAACCTCGTCGGCACCTTCCGCTGCATCGCCAAGTCGGCGGCAGGCATGATGACGCTCGACCCGCAGGACGACGGCGAGCGCGGCGCGATCGTCAACACCGCATCGGTCGCGGCCGAGGACGGGCAGATGGGCCAGGCCGCCTATTCGGCCTCGAAGGGCGGCGTGGTCGGCATGACCCTGCCGATCGCGCGCGACCTCGCCAGCGAGAAGATCCGCGTCAACACGATCCTGCCGGGCATCTTCGACACTCCGCTGCTGGCTGGCGCGCCGCAGAACGTGCGCGATGCGCTCGCCGCCACGGTGCTCAACCCGAAGCGCCTCGGCGTTCCGGCGGAATATGCCAATCTTGCAATGTGCATGATCGAGAACGGCTATTTCAACGGCGAGGACGTGCGCCTCGACGGCGGCATCCGCATGGCGCCGCGTTGATCTGCTAACGAACGGCTGGCGCGCTCCAGACGACGGGGCGCGCCGTCCGAACCGGGGAGAGGTCCGTGTCCGAATATAGCCAGATCCATTTCGACGTGACCGACCGCATCGCGACGATCACGCTCAATCGCCCCGATAAGTTGAATGCCTTCACCCGCACGATGATGAACGAGATCATCGACGCGATGGACCGCACCGACGCCGACGACAACGTGCGGGCGGTGATCTTCACCGGCGCGGGCGAGCGGGCGTTCTGCGCGGGCGCGGACCTGACCCCGGACGACGGCCGCGCGGTTTTTGCCAATTCGGAACCGGTCGATGACCTGTCTGACCCGCGCGTGCGCGACGGCGGCGGACTGCTGACGCTGCGCCTATACCAGTCGAAGAAGCCGCTGATCTCGGCGTGCAACGGCGTCGCGGTGGGCGTGGGCATCACCATGCAGCTGCCGATGGACATCCGCCTCGCCAGCGACAAGGCGCGTTACGGCTTCGTCTTCGCGCGGCGCGGGATCGTACCCGAGGCGTGCTCGAGCTGGTTCCTGCCGCGTCTCGTCGGGGTCAGCCAGGCGGCGGAATGGTGCATGACCGGCCGCATCTTCGATGCGCAGGAGGCCCATGCCGGCGGGCTGGTTCGCTCGGTTCACGCGCCCGGCGAGCTGATGGGCGCGGCCCGCGCGCTGGCGCAGGAGATCGCCGAGAACACGTCTGCCATCTCGGTCGCGATGACCCGCGCGATGCTGTGGCGCATCCCACCGGGCGATCACCCGATGGCCGCTCACAAGATCGACAGCCGCGCGATCTATCGCCTGTCCAAGAGCGCCGACGCCGAGGAAGGTGTGCAAAGCTTCCTCGAAAAGCGGCCCGCGGCCTTCCCCGGCAAGGTCAGTGCCGATATGCCCGATTTCTACCCGTGGTGGGAGGAACCCGCGTACGAATGACCGAGGTCGCACATAGTCCCGAAGTCGACGGCCCTGCCGGGGCCCGCGCCCTGCTGCTCGAAACCGCCTCCGCGATCATGCGCGAAGGCGATATCGTCGACATCTCGCTGTCCGAGCTGTCGCTGCGCTCGGGGCTGAATTCGGCCCTGGTGAAGTACTATTTCGGCAACAAGGCGGGGCTGCTCAAGGCCTTGCTCGACCGCGACATGGCCGCGATCGTCAAGAGCGTCGACGCCCTGATCGCCAAGGACGACATGCCGCCCGAAGCCAAGCTGCGGCGGCATATCTCGAAGGTCATCGACACCTACTACGACTATCCGTACCTCAACCGCCTGCTGATGCGGCTGGTGCGTGAAAGCGACGATGCCGAGGCGAAGCGCATCGCCGACCTTTACCTGCGGCCGCTGAACCGAGCCTACGACACGCTGATCCGGCAGGGCGTGAAGCAGGGGGTGTTCCGGCCGACCGACGCGGAAATGTTCTATTTCCTGGTGACCGGCGCGGCCGACCGCTTCTTCTCGGCGCGGCTGGTCCTGCGGCACTGCTACGACACCGACAGTCTGACCGACGAACTGCGCGAACGTTACAAGGCGCACGTGATGGACATCGTCATGCACGGAATCCTCGTCGACGCGAAGTGAGCTTTCTTGCGTCTGTCACAGCCGCGCCCTAGCCCCGTCGCGAACTGCGAAACGGAGACGGGCATGAGCGAATGGTGCATCGGAGTGATCGGCGGGTCCGGGTTCTACGACCTCGATGGGCTGCACGATGTGCGCGCCCTGGAGGTGGAGACCCCCGGAGGCGGGCGGTCGGGACTCGACCTCTGGCGGCCGTTCCGGCCGGGCCCGCCCGGGTCGAGCGCGTCGAGCTCGGCGGCCGCGA
>JAJXVK010000143.1 GCA_021782155.1 Pseudomonadota bacterium | reverse complement strand
GGCAAGGCGCGGCGAAAAGCCCCTGCCCGACCCGCGCTTCGCCGTGTGGCGCGCGGCGCTGCCCGCCCCGCTCGACCGCGAGGGGACCTTCGCGATCAACGGCAAGACGCTGCGCGTCGCGGTGCCCTTTCCGGCGGGCGCGGAAATTTCCACCCCGCACTTCTTCATCGCCGAGGACGGGGTGATCGCCTACGCCGCGCCGCAGCGCTTCCTGCGAAGCGGCGATGCGGTGGTGATCGAAATGCAGCGCGCCAGAGGCGCAAGCGCCGCGCCGCAGGCGGTCAGCGGCGTGCTGGCGATCGGCGGCGACGCCGGCGGAATCTCGCTCACCGCAAAGCCTGGCGCGGTGCCTTCGGGCGGCACCCCGATCGAGACCGCCTCGCGCGCGAGCGGCAAGCCAGTCTCCTTCGCACTCGCGCTGGGACTGGCGCTGCTCGGCGGGATCGTGCTCAACGTGATGCCCTGCGTCTTCCCGATCCTCAGCCTCAAGGCACTGCACCTGGCCCGCGTCAACGCGCACGACGCGCATGTCGAGGGGCTGGCCTATAGCGCAGGCGTGATCGTCGCGAGCCTGGCGCTGGGCGGAGTCATGCTCGCCTTGCGCGCGGCGGGCGAGGAAGTCGGCTGGGCGTTCCAGTTGCAGGAGCCGGGTGTCGTCGCCGCGCTGCTGCTGCTGGCGGTCGCGATCACCGCCAACTTCGCCGGCCTCTACGAAATTCCCGGCTTCTCGATCGAGCGCGGCGGGGTGAAATCGGGCGCGTTCGGCACAGGGCTGCTTGCCGCCTTCGTCGCCACGCCCTGCACCGGGCCGTTCATGGCCGCGGCGATGGGCGCGGCGCTGGTGCTGCCTTGGTTCATGGCGCTGGGCGTGTTCGCCGCGCTGGGGCTTGGCCTTGCCCTGCCTTTCCTGCTGATCGGCTTCGTGCCCGCACTACGCGGGATGCTGCCGAAGCCGGGTGCGTGGATGGAGCGTTTCCGCCACTTCATGGCGATCCCGATGGGGCTGACCGCGCTGGCGCTAGGCTGGCTGGCGTGGCGGCTGGGCGGCGCGGCCTATGTCAGCGTGATCGCGGGCGTGGCCGCGGTCTTCACCGGCGCGCTCGCCGCAATCGGGGTGACGCAGCGCAAGGGCAAGAGCGCGGGCAAGCTCGCCGCGATCGCCGCGCTGATCGCAGTCGGCGGGCTGGCGGGCCTGCCCAGGCCCCGCGCGCCAGCCACCGCCGAAGCCAGCGTGCTCGATGCAAAACCCTTCAGCGAAGCCGCGCTCGCCACGGCGCGTGCCGGCGGCAAGCCGGTGTTCCTCTACTTCACCGCCGACTGGTGCCTGTCGTGCAAGGTCAACGAAAGCCTCGCGATCGAGCGCGACGCGACGCGCGATGCGTTCCGCAAGGCGGGCGTGGTCACGCTGCGCGGCGACTGGACGCGGCGCGATCCCGAGATCACCAAGTTCCTCAATCAGCAGGGCGCGGCGGGGGTGCCGCTCTACCTGTGGTACCCAGCAGGCGGCGGCGCGCCGCAAAAGCTGCCGCAGGTGCTGACCCCCGACACGCTGCCCGATCTGGCGCGGGGGAGTTGAGCGGATTGCGCGTCCCCGCGAAGGCGACCCCCTACAACACCTGCCCGTCATCGATCGCGATATCGGTCCCCGTCACCTGCCGCGAGGCGTCAGAGGCAAAGAACAGCATCGGGTCGTCGAGCGCTTCGATCTCGGTAAAGCGGCGGCGGTGCCAGGCGGCGATCTGCGCCTTGCCGCCTTCGGAATTGAACCATTCACCATCGATCTCGGTGCGTATGTAGCCGGGGTGGATCACGTTGACGTTGATCCCCTGGCGCACCCATTCGCGCGCGAACTGGCGACCAAGGTGCGAGACGGCCGCCTTGGTCGCGGCATAGGCGCTGTCGCCCTGTCCGGTCATCATTGATGTGATCGAGCCGATCAGGATCACGCGGCCGCGCTCCGACTGCTTCATGCCCGCCGCGATCATCCGCTTTCCGCCCTCGCGCGCGGTCAGGTAGACGCCGGTGAAGTTGGTGTCGATCACGCGCCGCACATCGTCGAGCGGCAGTCTGATCGCCCGCCCGGCCGCCGCCAGGCCGGCATTCGCCACGACCGTGTCGACGATGCCGAAGCGCGCCTCGGCCGCGTCATAGCCCGCGATCACCGAGGCCTCGTCGGTGACATCCATCGCCACGCCCAGCGCCTTGCCGCCCGCCGCCTCGATCTCCCCGACCAGCGCCGCGATCCGCTCAACCCGCCGCGCGCCGAGCACCACGCTCGCCCCCGCGGCCGCGAACAGCCGCCCGAAATGCGCGCCGAGCCCCGACGAGGCCCCGGTGATGAGCGCGACGCGCCCTTCGAGCGAATAGCGTGGCTTGTCCAATTCTCTCTCCTGATGTGGTTCTGGTCAGAACCGGTTATCGCGCGGAAAGCCGTTGGGGGGCAAGCGCCCGGCCGCGCCGCGCGCCACCTTCCACATGTGCATGTCCGGCTCGGTTCGCGTGCGGCCGCTCTCGCCGCCCATGCGCCACGACAGCCCCTCGGCGAGCGTGAAGCTCGTCGCGTCCGACATGCCGCCGTCGCGATAGCGCTGGAGGGTCACGCCCTGCCCCTTGGCCATGACCGGAAGTTCGTTGAGCGCGAAGACCACCAGCTTGCGGTTTTCGCCCACCACCGCGACATGATCGTGTTCGGGCGCGATCTCGCGCACCACGGCGAGCTTGACGCCGGGCTTGGTGGTCACCACCGCGCGGCCCTTGCGCGTCTCGGCGAGCAGTTCGTCGGTCTCGGCGGCGAACCCGCGCCCGACCGAACTGGCGAGCAGGAGTTGCGCCTTGGGCCGGAACACCATCACCGCGATGATCAGCGCGTCGGGATCAATGTCGATCATCGTGCGGATCGGCTCGCCGAAGCCGCGCGCGCCGGGGAGCTTGTCCGCCCCCAGCGTGTAGAAGCGCCCGTTGTCGCAGGCGATCAGCAGCTTGTCGGTCGTCTGCGCGTGGAGCGTGAAGCCGGGGCCGTCGCCTTCCTTGAACTTGTACTCCTTGCCCTCCGGCTCGTGCCCGCTCGCGCCGCGGATCCAGCCCTTGGCCGAAAGGATCACCGTCACCGGCGCTTTCTCGATCATCGCGTCCATGCTGAACTCGACCGTCGGCGCGGCTTCGGCGATCGTCGTGCGGCGGCGGCCCAGCGCGGTATCCTCGGCATAGTCCTTGCGCAGGCTGGCCAGGTCGCGTTTCAGCCGCGTGCGCTGGCGCGCCGGGCTTTCGAGCAGCTTGTTGAGGTCTTCCTGCTCCTTCAGCAGGTCGCCATGCTCGTGCCGCAGCTCCATTTCCTCGAGCTTGCGCAAGGAGCGCAGCCGCATGTTGAGGATCGCTTCGGCCTGACGGTCGGTCAGCGCGAACTCGGCCATCATCAGCACCTTGGGCTCGTCCTCGGTGCGGATGATCTCGATGATCCGGTCGAGGTTCAGGTAGGCGATGATGTAGCCTTCGAGCAGCTCGAGGCGGTTCGCGATCTTCTCCAGCCGGTGGCGCGTGCGGCGCAGCAGGATGTCGATCTGCGAAATGATCCATTCGCGCAGGATCAGCCGCACGCCCATCACCCCCGGCGTGCGCGTGGCGTCGAGCACATTGAGGTTGAGGCTGAAGCGGCTCTCGAGGTCGGTCAGCTTGTACAGGCTTTCCTTAAGCAGTTCGGGATCGACGTTGCGGCTCTTGGGCACCAGCACGATGCGCAATTGCTCGTCGCTCTCGTCGCGAACGTCCTCAAGGATCGGCAGCTTCCTGTCGGCGATCGCCTGCGCGATCTGTTCGATCAGCTTGCCCTTGGGCACCATGTAGGGGATCTCGGAAACAACGAGCTGCCACTGGCCGCCGCCGAGCTTCTCGATCCCCGTCTCTTCCCAGTTCCCTTCGTCGTCGCGCCCCGTCGAGAAGCGCCCGCGCACGCGCAGCGCGCCCTTGCCGCTCTCGTAGGCCGCACTGATCGCCTCGGCGCTGTCGACCACGAGGCCGCCGGTGGGGAAATCGGGCCCCTTGAACACCTGCATGACCTCGTCGTGCGTGGCCTGGGGGTTGTCGACCAGCATCAGCGTGGCGTCGATGATCTCGTGGACGTTGTGGCTGGGGATCGAGGTCGCCATGCCCACCGCGATGCCGGTGGCGCCGTTGGCGAGCAGGTTGGGGAAGAGGCCGGGGAATATCTCGGGCTCTTCCTCCTCGCCGTTGTAGGTGGGCACGAAATCGACCGTGCCTTCGTCGAGCCCGGCCATCAGCTGCATCGCGGTCCTGGTCAGGCGCGCTTCGGTGTAGCGGTAGGCGGCGGCGTTATCGCCGTCGATGTTGCCGAAGTTGCCCTGCCCCTCGACCAGCGGGTAGCGCAGCGAGAAATCCTGCGCGAGCCGCACCATCGCGTCGTAGACGCTGGCATCGCCGTGCGGGTGGTACTTGCCGATCACGTCGCCCACCACGCGCGCCGACTTCTTGAACGCCTGCGCCGGATCGAGCTTCAACCCGCGCATCGCCCACAGCAGGCGGCGGTGGACCGGCTTCAAGCCGTCGCGCAGGTCGG
The DNA here is from genome assembly GCA_021782155.1 of Pseudomonadota bacterium. GTDB lineage: Bacteria > Pseudomonadota > Alphaproteobacteria > Sphingomonadales > Sphingomonadaceae > Novosphingobium. The sequence continues at coordinate 3,687 of JAJXVK010000143.1, read as the reverse complement.
GCAGCGAGCGCGCGGTGATCGTCGAGAGCGCATAGACGAGGTATCGCTCGCTGAGCGCGGAATCGAACGGCGCGTCGACGATGGCGTCGAACGGATCGGGGTCTTGGGTGTCGGTCGGCATTGCCGGATTGCCCTAGCAATGCCGGAGCGCGCGGGAAATGGCGGCGTTGCGGTGATCCACCGATCAATGCGCCTACCCGAACACGCCCTCGTAAAGCCGCGCGATCTCCTCGGCGTCGGCCTCGCGCGGGTTGTTGGCCGGGCTGCCCGAGGCAATCGCCTGCGACGCCATCGTCGGGATCAGTTCGAACCAGCGTGCCTCGGCGATGCCGTGGGCGCGCGGGGTCGGCACCTCGAGATCGGCATTCAATGCGCCCAGTTCCTCGACCAAGCGCGCCACGGCCGACTGGTCGCCTTCGCCCTCGCCCGCTACGCCCATTGCGCGCGCGCAGTCGGCGTAGCGGCGCGGCGCGGCCGGAGCGGAGAAAGCGGTCACGGCCGGCAGCAGCATCGCGTTCGAGAGCCCGTGCGGCACATGGAAAAACGCGCCGATCGGGCGGCTCATGCCGTGGACAAGCGCGACGCTGGCGTTGGAAAAGGCGATGCCGGCATGGTGCGCGCCGACCATCATCGCCTCGCGCACCAAGCGGTTGCCCGGCTCGGTGCAGGCGGTGCGGATGTTGGGCGCGATCAGCTTCATCGCCGACAGCGCCATGGCGTCGGAGAACGGGTTCGCCCGCTTCGAGACATAGGCCTCGATCGCGTGGGTGAGCGAGTCGATGCCGGTGTCGGCGGTGAGCCGCGCGGGCTTTTCGAGCGTCAGCTCGTAATCGACTACCGCGATCGTCGGCAGGAAGGCGAGCCCGGCGCAAAGCATCTTCTCGCCCTCCGCCTCGTCGGTGATGATGGTGAAGCGGGTCGCTTCCGACCCGGTGCCTGCGGTAGTCGGCACCGCGACGATCGGAAGGCCTGGCGTATCGGTGACCGCGGGCGCCTTCATCACGGGGATCGGGCGCGGGTCGAGCGCCAGCGCGGCGATCGCCTTGGCGGTGTCGATCGGGCTCCCCCCGCCGAAGCCGATCACGCAGTCGCAGCCGGTGTCGCGCAAGGCCGAAAGCGCCGCCTCGACCACCACCACGGTAGGATCGGGCACGGTGTCGGCGAAGACCTCGACCGAAAGCCCGGCAGCGAGCAGCGGTTCGGCCAGCCGGTCGAGATAGCCATGCTCGACCAGGAACCGGTCGGTCACCACGAAGGGCCGCGACAGCCCGCATTGCGCCAGCGCCTGCGGCAGCTCGGCCAGCGCGCCGCCGCCGATGCGGATCACGCGCGGCAGGTTGATCGCGGTCATGTCCCCTCCGTCATTGCGCGGAACTAGCCCCGCTGCATGTCGTTGCTTTCGGCCGGGATGCGAACCTCGATCCCGTCGAGCGCCGCCGTCAGTTCGATCTGGCAAGACAGGCGACTGGTGCGGGTCACCCCGGCGGCGAGATCGAGCATGTCTTCCTCGTCGTCGCTCGCTTCCGAAAGCTTTCCGAACCAGTCGGGCGACACGACAACGTGGCACGTCGAGCAGGCCATCTGCCCCTCGCACGTGCCTTCCAGCGGCATGCCGCAGTTCTGCGCGAGTTCGAGCAGGTTCTGCCCTGCCTCTGCTTGCGCTTCGACCCGCTCTCCCTGAGCGGTGACGAAGATGACCCGGACCATATACCTAGACTCCCTGCGCGCTGGCGGCGGCAAGGATTGCCTCGGCCGCCTGGTCGATCTGGTCCACTCCCGTATAGCGCCCGAAACCGATGCGGATCGCCGATTTCGCTTCCCGGTCGTTCAGGCCCGACGCGCGCAGTACATGGCTCGGTCGTCCCGAACCACTGGCGCATGCCGACCCCGCCGAGATGGCGATATTGCGACAATCGGACATCAACCTTGCGACGTCCAGCCCTTCCTTGCGGATATTGCAATTGCCGCGCCAGCGCGCCGTGGCGCTTCCGTTGAGCGTCCAGCCCGCGAAATGGCCAAGGAGCCGCGTCCACAGGTTTTCAACGTGCCTTGCGTCGCTTTCCCGCAGGCTTGTGCACAAGGCCGCCGCCGCGCCGAACCCGGCGCAGAGCGCTGGCGAGAGCGTGCCCGAGCGCAGCCCCCCCTCCTGCCCGCCACCATGCTGGACGGGCGCGATCTCCACCCCGTCGCGGATCCACAGCGCGCCGATGCCCTTGGGACCGTAGAGCTTGTGCGCCGACACCGCGATGAGGTCCGCACCGGGCGGCGCCGGGATCTTGCCCGCGCCCTGCACCGCGTCGCACAGGAACAGCGCGCCCGCGGCATGCGCCGCCTCGGCCAGCGCCTCGACCGGCTGGATCGTGCCGATCTCGTTGTTGACCTGCATCACCGCGACGAGACCGGTTCCCCCGGGGATCGCCGCGTCCGCCGCGACCAGCCCCTCGCCATCGACCGGGATCAGGTGCAAGTCCGGATCGGCCGCGCGCGCGGTGTCGAGCACGGCGGCATGCTCGATCGCCGAGACCGACAGCCGCCTCGCGCCCGATCCGAAGATCGCGAGGTTGAGCGCCTCGGTCGCGCCGCTGGTGAACACCACGCGCCCGCCCGGCGGCAGCAGCGCCGCGACCTGCTCGCGCGCGACCTCGACCGCTGCCGCCGCCATGCGCCCCATGCGGTGCGCGGAGTTCGGGTTGGCGAAGCCGCCAACGCTGTCGCACGTCACCGGCCCGCCCAGCCACGGCAGCATCGCTTCGCGCGCCTCGGGTGCGAGCGGAGTCGTCGCCTGGTAGTCGAGATAGATCATGCGTTCACCTCGGCCCAGGCTACCGCAAAGGCATCCAGTTCGGCCGGCGTGGTGTTCCAGCCGATGCTCACGCGCACGGCGCGCCTGGCAGTGTCGTCGTCGACGCCGAACGCCTTGAGCACCCGGCTCGGCTTGAGCGAACCCGACGAACAGGCGCTTCCCGCCGAAATGGCGAATCCCATCGAGTCCAGCCGGATCAGCAGAGCGTTGGCGGACAGCTTAGGCGCGGCCACCGAAAAGATATGCGAGCAATGGTTCCCCGGCTGCAACATTTCACCATCCCGACAGATCGCGTCCCGGAATTTGCAGCGCTGGCGGTATGTCGTTGCCCAGCCGTCCTCACCCAATTCCAGCGCAACCGCCAGTCCCAGGGCTCCGGGCAGATTTTCCGTCCCGCCGCGATAGCCACGTTCCTGCCCACCGCTTGGCTGAAGCATCGCAAAATCGCGCACAAGCAGCGCACCGATGCCGACGGGGCCGCCGAGCTTATGGCCGGAAACCACCGCCATGTCCAAGTCCGTTGGGAGCCGTCGCTCTGGTCCGAGCTGGGAAGCATCGCACAGGACCAGTCCGCCAGCCGCATGCGTCCTCTCGATCACTGGGTTGCGAACGGCAGGCAACAGGCAGGTGCCGGTCTCCGAATTGATCAGTTGCACCGTGACGAGTGAACGCCCCCTTTCGGCCAGCAGGCGGTCGAGAACATCAGGCTCGGGCGTGCCGCCAAGCGCTCCGGAGCGATCGAATGCGATTGGCAGCACTTCGGCATCGGGCGCCGCGCGAAACACCGCGTCGTGCTCCACCGCCGAAACGATCCGCCGGTCGACCTTCGCGCGGGTCAGGGCAATCGCCAGCGCCTCGCTCGCGCCCGAGGTGAACACCTCGGG
>JAJXVK010000142.1 GCA_021782155.1 Pseudomonadota bacterium | reverse complement strand
CAGCCCGTCCATCGCGCTGGGCGCCTATGCCGCGATGTTCTGGCGCAGCGCGCTCGGCGCGGTGCTGATGGCCCCGCCGTGGCTGCTGCGCGGCCGCCGCCTGCCGAGTCGCGCCGGGCTGCGCCTCCACGCCGCGCGCGGGCTGGTGTCGTCGGGCATGGCGACGCTGTTCTTCTATGGCCTGGTGCGCACACCGATGGCCGAGGGCATGGCCCTGTCGTTCATCGCCCCGCTGCTCGCGCTCTACCTCGCCGCGCTGACGCTGGGCGAGAAGCTGTCCGAACGCGCGGTGGCCGGGTCTGTCCTCGCGCTCGCGGGCGTGGGCGTGATCGCGCAGGGCAAGTTCGCCGGGCACTACGACGCCGAAAGCCTGAAGGGTCTCGCCGCGATCCTCGTGTCGGCGCTGCTCTACGCGGTCAACCTCGTGCTCCAGCGCCGGCAGGCGCAGCTCGCCCCTCCGCAAGAGATCGCGCTGTTCCAGGCGCTGTTCGTCACCGCCTTCCTCGCGCTCGGCGCGCCGTGGCTGGCGCCCTTCCCGCCGATTGGCGTGGTGCCGCTGCTCGCCGCCTCGGCGCTGCTGGCGGGCGTGTCGCTGATGGGGCTCGGCTGGGCCTATGCGCGCGCAGAGGCGCAGGTGCTGGTGCCGCTTGAATATACCGCGTTCATCTGGGCGGCGCTGGTCGGCTGGGTGGTGTTCGGCGAGGCCGTGACATGGCGCACGCTGGCGGGCGTGGCGCTGATCGTCGCCGGGTGCCTTTACGCCGCGCGGCGCGCGCGCGCGGACGCCGGCCCCGGACAAGATTGCGCAATCCAGCCGTCCCTTCGCGGCAAAGTTCGGTCGCGCCGGCCCCCCGATGCCGCAAATTTCGACCTTCCGGCACCTTGACGGATTGCCCGGTTACGCGCATCGCGGCGGCGTTTTCAGGCCGCCAGCATCCCGCCGGCGCCGACCGCGCTGCCTGCCGGGCGCAGGCGCAAGGCCGGGGCGGGCTTCGCGCGCGGCGCAACTCGGTGGAAGGGAACCCCAGCAGCCATGACCCAGGTCGGACAGGACACTCTCGGCACGCGCAGCACGATGACCGTCGGCGGCAAGAGCTATGCCTACTATTCGCTGAAGAAGGCGGCCGAGAAATACGGCGACGTATCGCGCCTGCCCTTCTCGATGAAGGTGCTGCTCGAGAACATGCTGCGCTTCGAGGACGGCGGCTTCACCGTCTCGACCGACGACGTCAAGGCAGTGGTCGACTGGCAGAAGAACCCGGTCACCGGCGAGGAGATCCAGTACCGCCCCGCGCGCGTGCTGCTGCAGGACTTCACCGGCGTGCCCTGCGTGGTTGACCTCGCGGCCATGCGCGACGGCATCGCCGCGCTCGGCGGCGAAACCAGCAAGATCAACCCTCTGGTCCCTGTCAACCTCGTCATCGACCACTCGGTGATGGTCGACGAGTTCGGCACGCCCAAGGCCTTCGAGCAGAACGTCGAGATCGAATACCACCGCAACATGGAGCGCTACGACTTCCTCAAGTGGGGCTCGAAGTCGCTCGACAACTTCTACGCGGTGCCGCCCGGCACCGGCATCTGCCACCAGGTGAACCTCGAAAACATCGCCAGGACGGTGTGGACCAGCACCGACCAGAACGGCGAGACGGTGGCCTATCCCGATACCTGCGTCGGCACCGACAGCCACACCACGATGGTCAACGGCCTCGGCGTGCTGGGCTGGGGCGTGGGCGGCATCGAGGCGGAAGCCGCGATGCTCGGCCAGCCGGTCTCGATGCTGATCCCCGAGGTCGTCGGCTTCAAGTTCACCGGCGAACTCAAGGAAGGCGTCACCGCCACCGACCTCGTGCTGACCTGCACCAACATGCTGCGCAAGCACGGCGTGGTCGGCAAGTTCGTCGAATATTTCGGCCCCGGCCTCGCCACGCTGAGCCTCGCCGACCGTGCGACGCTCGCCAACATGGCGCCCGAATACGGCGCGACCTGCGGCTTCTTCGGCATCGACGGCAAGACGCTCGACTACCTGCGGCTCACCGGCCGCGAGGAAGACCAGATCGCACTGGTCGAGGCCTATGCCAGGGAACAGGGTTTCTGGATGGAGCCCGGCGCGCCCGACCCGGTGTTCTCGTCGATGCTCGAACTCGACATCTCGACCGTGGTGCCATCGCTCGCCGGTCCCAAGCGCCCGCAGGACTGGGTCGCGCTGCCCGATGTCGACGACGTTTTCGCCAGGGACATGGCGGAGCTCTACAAGCGCGCCAACAAGCGCGTGCCCGTGGAGGGCAAGGATTTCGACGTGGGTGACGGCGACGTGATGATCGCCGCGATCACCAGCTGCACCAACACCAGCAACCCCAGCGTGCTCGTCGCCGCCGGCCTCGTCGCCAAGAAGGCCGACGAGCTGGGTTTGAAGCCCAAGCCGTGGGTCAAGACCAGCCTCGCGCCCGGATCGCAGGTGGTCACCGACTATCTGGTGAAGGCGGGCCTGCAATCGCACCTCGACAATATTGGCTTCAACCTCGTCGGCTATGGCTGCACCACCTGCATCGGCAACTCCGGCCCGCTGGCCGAGCCGATAAGCAGGGCGATCAACGAGAACGGCCTGGTCGCCGCCGCGGTGATCAGCGGGAACCGCAACTTCGAGGGCCGCGTCAGCCCCGACGTGCGCGCGAACTTCCTCGCCTCGCCGCCGCTGGTGGTCGCCTATGCGCTCAAGGGCACGGTGATCGACGATTTCGTCACCACACCGATCGGTGTTGCGACCACAGGGGCAAGGGCCGGGCAGGACGTGTTCCTCAAGGACATCTGGCCGACCAACGCCGAAGTGACCGAGACGATGAACGCCTGCGTCGACCGCGCGATGTTCCAGGCCCGCTATGCCGACGTCTACAAGGGCGACAAGCACTGGCAGGCGATCAACGTGACGGGCTCGGAAACCTACAAGTGGCGCGCCGGTTCGACCTATGTCGCCAACCCGCCCTACTTCGAGGGCATGGAGATGACCCCCGCGCCGGTGAGCGACATCATCGAGGCCAGGCCGCTGCTGATCCTGGGCGATTCGGTCACCACCGACCACATCAGCCCGGCCGGCTCGATCAAGGCCGACAGCCCGGCGGGCAAATGGCTGATGGAGCGTCAGGTCGCGCCTGCCGACTTCAACTCCTACGGCTCGCGCCGCGGCCACCACGACGTGATGGTGCGCGGCACCTTCGCCAACATCCGCATCCGCAACGAGATGTGCCCCGGCACCGAGGGCGGCCTGTCGCGCTTCGGCGGCGAGACCATGCCGGTCTACGACGTGGCGATGAAGTACAAGGAGCAGGGCACCCCGCTGGTGGTCGTCGCCGGAAAGGAATACGGCACCGGCTCTTCGCGCGACTGGGCGGCCAAGGGCACCTACCTGCTCGGCGTGCGCGCGGTGATCGTCGAGAGCTTCGAGCGCATCCACCGCTCGAACCTCGTCGGCATGGGCGTGCTGCCGCTGCAGTTCAAGGACGGCGACACCCGCCAGAGCCTCGGCCTGACCGGGGACGACGCCTTCACGATTCTGGGCGTCGCCAACATCCAGCCGCGCCAGGACGTGGACGTGCAGGTCACCCGTCCCGACGGCTCGACCTTCACCTTCACCGCACTGTGCCGCATCGATACCGCCAACGAGGTCGAGTACTTCATGAACGGCGGCATCCTGCAGTACGTGCTGAGGAAGCTCGCCGCGTAAGGCGCGGGCTTCATCGAACTCCTCGAAGCGGGGCAGGCGAAAGCGGTTCGCCTGCCCCGCTTGTCGTTTGGCGAAAGGGACGGGCCGTGGCGATGCTGGTCGAAGTCATCGGATGGACCGGTGCCGCGCTGATCCTGGGTTCCTATGCGCTGCTCTCGGCGGGGCGGCTGGAGGGGCACTCGCGCACCTTCCAGTGGCTCAACGTTATCGGCGCGGCTTGCTTCGTGGTCAACAGCGGCTGGCACGGGGCGATCCCCTCGACTTCGGTCAACGTCGTCTGGGCCGCGGTCGGGCTGTTCACGCTGTGGCGGCTACGCAGGGCATCGCGCCGCCGCGCCTGATCTGCGCAAACGAAATGGGCGGCGCCTTGCGGCACCGCCCTTTCCTCTTCCTGGCTGCAGAAGGTAGCGGCTACGCGCCGACCGAGGCCTTCTTGCCGCCGACCGAAAAGGCGATCTTGCCTCCACGCCGCTGGCGCGCGACGAGCAGCGCCGCGCCGGCACCGAACAGCAGCAGCATCGAGGGCTCGGGCACAGGGGTCGGCGGGGGCGGCGGCGGATGCGGGTGATCGCCCGACGAGCTGGGCGGAGGCGGCGGGGGCATGCCGCCGCTCGACGAAGTCGAACTGGAGGTTGACGAAGACGTCGACGTCGAGCTGGAAGTCGATGTCGAACTGGAGGTCGAGGTCGACGACGAACTGGTGACGTTGCCGCTCGACGTGGAGACGTTGCCGCTTGAGGTCGAGACGTTCCCGCTCGATGTCGAGACGTTCCCGCTCGACGTGGATACGTTGCCCGACGAGGTCGAAGAACTGCTCGTAACGCCGCCGGTCGAGGTCGAGACGTTGCCCGACGAGCTTGTGCTCGTGATTCCGCCCGACGACGTCGAGCTTGAGGTCGAGCCGCCCGAAGTCGACGTGGAGCCGGTCGAGGTCGACGAGACGACGACGCTGCCGCCTCCGCCGCCACCACCGAAGAAGCCTCCGAAGAAGCCGCCACCGAAGCCGCCGCCGAAACCGCCGCCGCCGATCACCACCGGAACGCTGGCGCCGCCGCCCGAATAGGGCTGCTGCGGCGGCGGGGGCGGCATGTAGGGCATCGGCACCATCGCCATCTGCTGGCACGGCGCCTCGCACGACCTGGTCACGGTGGTCTTCACGATCCGCCGGGCGCGGTGCACGCGGCGCGGCGCTTCGCGGCGCGCAACGTGGCGCTTGACCTTGGTGCGCTTCACCTTCACCGGCTTGATGTGGTGGATTTCCCCGCTCGAGGGCGCTTCGGAAACGTGCACCGCGCCGCCGCCGAGCACCGCTCCGCCGGCCGCGCAGGCCATCAGTTTCACCATTGCCGCCTTCATCGACATACCGCTTGCCTTTTTTGCTTCTGGCGAAGGGTAGGATAGCCGGGTCCTCGTTAAGATCGCCCTTTCACCTTCCCTGTCACATGCAGCAACGCAGATGGCGGCGGCAGGGACAATGGCGTTAACCGGGTTTGGCCGGCCCAATCGGGGAAAAAGTCGCGGGAATACTGTCCTGCGAGCGCTTGTGTCCCGTAATGGAACCGAAATCGGCGGCGCGGTTAACCGTTCGAGCTTACTTGCCGCCCTCGAACAGCCCGCCCTGGTCTCCGCTGGGAGGGACGATTCCCAGATGCTGCCAGCCGCGGTCGTTGAGGCAACGCCCGCGCGCCGTGCGCGCGACAAGGCCGAGTTGGATGAGGTAGGGCTCGATCACTTCCTCGATCGTGTCGCGCGGCTCCGAAAGGCCCGCGGCGAGCGTTTCGACGCCCACCGGGCCGCCCTTGTAGATGTCGGCGATCATCGTGAGATAGCGCCGGTCCTGCGCGTCCAGGCCCAGCGAATCGACCTCCAGCCGGGTCAGCGCCTCGTCGGCGATGTCGCGCGTCACCGTGCCGTTGCCGCCGACATGCGCGAAGTCGCGCACCCGGCGCAGCAGCCGCCCGGCGACGCGCGGGGTGCCGCGCGCGCGGCGCGCGATCTCGGTCGCCCCGCCCGCGTCCATGCCGATGCCGAGCAGCGCCGCGCCGCGCGTCACGACCTTCTCGAGTTCGGGCACGGTGTAGAAATTCAAACGCACCGGAATGCCGAAGCGGTCGCGCAGGGGGGTGGTCAAGAGCCCCTGCCGCGTGGTCGCGCCGATCAGCGTGAAGGGCTGGAGGTCGATCCGCACCGAGCGCGCCGAGGGCCCCTCGCCGATGATCAGGTCGAGCGCGCGGTCCTCCATCGCCGGGTAGAGCACTTCCTCGACAACCGGATTGAGCCGGTGGATCTCGTCGATGAACAGCACGTCGCCCGCTTCGAGATTGGTGAGCAGCGCGGCAAGGTCGCCCGTGCGCGCGATCACCGGCCCGCTGGTGGCGCGAAAGCCCACGCCCAGTTCGCGCGCGACGATCTGCGCCAGCGTGGTCTTGCCCAGCCCCGGCGGCCCGAAGAACAGCACATGGTCCATCGCCTCGCCGCGCGATTTCGCGCTTTCGATGAACACCTTGAGGTTGCCCTTCGCCGCCGCCTGGCCGACGAACTCGGCCAGCGTCTTCGGCCGCAGCGCGGCGTCCGGGTCTTCCACGCGGCGCGCGGGGGACAGGAGGCGGTCGGGTTCGTCGTCGGTCACGGTCGCGTCGGTCCAGCCCTCAGGGGATCAGCACATAGCCCTGCTGCTGGAGCAGCGTCTCGGCGGTCATCGCGGAGAGCGCCATCTTGACGCCGGGCAGCAGGTCGGCCTTGGCGATGCCGAACGCGGTCGAGCTCTGACCGCAGATGTAGACCTGCACGCCGTGCGCGATGAGCGCGGCGATGATCGGGGCGTTGGGGTTCGCCATCCCGGGGTACTTCTTCGCGTAGGCTTCGGCGTTCATCACGTCGAAGCCCGCCTTGCCGTGGATGACCAGCGCGACGCGAACGTCCTTTTCCGGGATGCCCGCCGCGACGTTCATGTTGATGTAGCGTCCCACCGAATCGATGCCGTGGTTGACCTCTCCCGGCTTGGCGCCATCGCCCTGCTCGAACATCGCCTTGAGCACGGTGCCCGGCGGGATCGGCATGTCGCTGTCGACGTCGGCGATCTTGCCGAAGTCCTTGAACACCGGGCCTTCGTGAAACTTCGAGAAGTCCTGCGCGGCGGCGGGACTTGCGCAGAGCGCCAGTGCGGCCACAAGCATGGCCGGAGCGAGCAGCGTCTTCATCATCGCGGTTACTCCCATCATCCCGCCGCCTTGCGCAATGCGAGGCGGACGAGGTCGTCGAGCGCCGCGCCGTCGCCCAGTTCGTTCGCGGCATGGACCACGGCGGCGCTGGCGATGGCGGGCTTGAAGCCCAGGTTCTGCAAGGCCGAGACCGCGTCGGCGCTGGTCGAGTCGGCGGGCAGCGGCGCGGCGCCCGGCGCGCCCGGCGCTCCGGCGAGCCCGCCCGCCTTCTCCCTCAGTTCGTTGACGATGCGGCCCGCCAGCTTGGGCCCGACGCCCTGCGCGCGCGCGACCATCGCCGCGTCGCCGCCCGCGCAGGCGCGCTGCAACTCGTCGGCCGACAGCGCCGAGAGGATCGCCAGCGCGACCTTGGACCCCACCCCCTGCACGGTGGTGAGCAGCCGGAACCACGCCCGCTCCGCCGCGCTGGCAAAGCCGATCAGCCGCATGTCGTTCTCGGACACCTGCAGGTCGGTGTGGAGCGTGACCTTGTCGCCGGGGATGCCCAGCGCGTCGAGCGTCCTCGCGGAGCAGTGGACGAGATAGCCCACGCCATGGACGTCGATCACCGCCCAGTCGGGGCCGGTATCATCGAGCATTCCGGTAAGCTTGGCGATCATGGTTTGTTCTATTGCACAGCACAAATGCGGGGGGAAGGGAGAATGCAAGCGTCACACTGGCCCACCCCCACCCCACCCGCACGCGGGAGGGGAGCGAGACCTGGTCGCGTCAGCGACCTGGTCGCAGCGGGGCGGGCAAGCGTGCTACCGCCCCAGATGCGCGTGCGCCACCGCCACCGCGAGCGCGTCGGCCGCATCCGCGCCGGCCAGCTTCACGCCGGGCAGCAGCACCTTGAGCATCGCCTGCACCTGCGCCTTCTCCGCCCCGCCGGTGCCGACGATGGCCTTCTTGACCAGTCGCGTCGCGTATTCATGCACCGTCAGCCCGCCGCGCGCAGCGGCGAGCAGGCACACGCCCCTCGCCTGTCCCAGCTTCAGCGTCGACTGCGGGTTCTTGTTGACGAAGACCTCCTCCACCGCCGCCTGGTCGGGGCGGAGCCGCGCGATCACGTCGGTCAGTTCGCGGTCGAGCGTCACCAGCCGTTCGGCCAGCGGCGCTTTCGCGTCGGTCGGGATCTGGCCGTTGGCCACGTGCGCCAGGCGGTTGCCGTCCTTCGCCACCAAGCCCCAGCCGGTGCAGGAGAGGGAAGGATCGAGGCCGAGTATCAGCACGTCAGACCCGAATGCCGAGACGTGGCCCCCAATGGATCATCAACAGGTAAAGGATCACGGTGATCAGGCATCCGATCGGCAGAACCAGCCAGAACGACACGCCGCGGCGCAGCAGGACCGG
>JAJXVK010000141.1 GCA_021782155.1 Pseudomonadota bacterium | reverse complement strand
CTATCTGGAACGCCACACCATGCCGCCTGACCAGGCTTCAGCCTGACGCCCCGAACCTACCCGCATCAGCGGGTAGTCCTTCAGTTTGACTTTGACTTTGACATTTGCATCCCCTGCCGGCTGGGTTGGGTCTGCACATGTCTAGATCGTGAAACCAAATGGGTTCATATGGTTAAGGTGATTCAATGAGATCCCGTCGTTCGAGCGCGACATGGCTGCACGCGGTATCGAATGTCAGAATCGGACCCCTAGCCGATGTGTCTGGCGCTCCATTCGCTGTGCCCCTTGCGCGCCTGCTGCACGAACCGGGACCGGCGCACGCCTTCGAGAATTGCATTGCCGACCAGCCAGCCGATCGGCCCGACCGGTCGCTTGAACTGGATCAGCAGGACGATGCGCGTCTCGTCGGTGTCGTTGCGGACCTCGTGATCGAAGGTGTCGTCGAACACGGTGCATTTGCCTTCGCGCCACTCCAGCCAGTCGTCGACCACCCGCATGCGGCAGTTCGCGCTGTCCCTGGGCACCCGCAGGCCGAGATGGCAGGTCAGGAAGGCCTTGGACACGCCGGTGTGCGGCGGCAGTCTGGTCCCGGGCACCAGAACCGAAAAGAACGCCGAATTCAGCCCGGGAACGCGCGAGATAAGCACTGCCGTCTTCGGGCATTTCGCGCAGTTGGTTTCCTCGCGGTACCCGTAGCCGACGAGGAAGATCGCGCGCCAGCGGCCGGCCGGGGCGATACGGCGATGATCGGGCGAGATCGAGGCGAGCGGCGGCACGCTTTCGATGTCGGACACCGCGGCGAAGGCTTCGTCGCGGATCGTTTCCCAGTTGTCTTCGATCTCGCGCGTCCACGCGAAATCCTTCGCCTCGAACACAGGGATGTCGGGAATGCGCGAGCTGCGCGCGATCCATCGGTTGGTCCTGGGCTGGACCCACTTGCCGAAGCGCATGATCAGCGGCTTCTTCGGAACGAGCTTGCTGCTGGGCGCGACATTGGCGTCGACTGCGTCGGGAAGATCGCCAACGACGGACGATTTCGGATCGGTCTTGGGAGGCTTCACCCGGCCGCTCTAGAGGAGGCGCAGGTGCCGGGCAATCGGGCTGGTGCGGCATGGACCGGAAAAAGCGGGCGTTTTGTGCGCAGTCACGGTTGAATCCCACTGGCAAGCCGCCGCGCCTCGTCCCATATGCCCGAGGCGAAGGAGCAGCGAAGGCCATGGCTGAATACGACTACGACCTCTTCGTGATCGGCGCGGGATCGGGCGGGGTGCGCGCCAGCCGCGTCGCCGCCTCGCACGGCGCGAAGGTCGCGGTGGCCGAGGAGTTCCGCATCGGCGGCACTTGCGTGATCCGCGGCTGCGTGCCGAAGAAGCTGCTCGTCTATGGCTCGCACTTCGCCGAGGAATTGCAGGACGCGGCGCACTATGGCTGGACCATCGACAAGATGCATTTCGACTGGGCGACGCTGCGCGACACCGTGCTGCGCGACGTCGACCGGCTCGAGACCGCCTATACGAACACGCTCGACAGCCACAAGGTCGAGCATTTTCACGAACGCGCGACGATCGCGGGGCCGCACGCGGTGCGGCTCGCCTCGGGCCGCGAGGTCAGCGCCAGGGTGATCCTCGTCGCGACCGGTGCCTGGCCGGTCATGCCGCACATGGAAGGGTCCGAGCACGCGATCACTTCGAACGAGGTGTTCCACCTGCCCGAGCTGCCCAGGCGCGTGCTGATCCAGGGCGCGGGCTATATCGCGATGGAGTTCGCGGGCGTGTTCAACGCGCTCGGCTGCCACGTGACGGTGGTCAACCGCTCGGACCAGATCCTGCGCGGCTACGACGAATCGCTGCGCGACCGGCTGCTCCAGATCACCATGGCGCGCGGCATCGAGTACCGCTTCCATTGCCCGATCAAGCGGCTGGACAAGAACGCCGGCGGCAGCGTGACCGCGCACTTCGACAAGCACGACCCGATCGAGGCCGACGTGGTGCTCGTCGCCACCGGCCGCAGCCCCAACACCAGTGGACTGGGGCTGGAGAACGCGGGCGTGGCGCTCGGCCCCAAGGGCGAGATCCCGGTCGACGCATACAACCGCACCAGCTGCGAGAGCATCTACGCGGTGGGCGACGTGACCGACCGGGTGCAGCTCACCCCCGTCGCGATCCGCGAGGGCCATGCCTTCGCCGACACCGTGTTCGGCGGCAATCCGCGCACCATCGACTACGACTGCATCCCCAGCGCGGTGTTCTCGCAGCCGCCGCTCGCCGGGGTGGGGCTGACCGAGGCCGACGCGCGCGCGCATCATGGCGACATCAAGGTCTATTCCTCGGACTTCCGCCCGATGAAGAACATCTTCGCCGAACGCCACGAGCGCGGGCTGTACAAGATGATCGTCTGTTCGGAGACGGGCAAGGTGCTGGGCGTCCACATGATCGGCCCCGAAGCCCCCGAAATCCTCCAGGCCGCCGCGATCGCGGTGAAGGCTGGCCTCACCAAGGCCGACTTCGACGCGACCGTGGCGCTGCATCCGTCGATGGCGGAGGAACTGGTGTTGATGCGTTAGGGTTGGGGGAGTTGTGGCCCGTCTGAACGGATGGCGGCTTTTCGGACGGCGGCGGCGCGGTTCGTATGACCAGTTTTAGGGGGGAGCGGACGTTTCAACTCAATCGAAGAAGGCTGGACGCAGGTCGTCGGCAGCGTGCGCGAAAGCTTCGATGATGTCGTTTTCGATGGTTCGTCCGAGAGAGAGTGGCGGCAGATCAGTCAAACTGAAAAAGCGAGCATCGATCGTTTCCATGCCCGCTCGTGGCTCGGTTCTGTGGCTCCTGCCGCAAAGAAAAAACATCTTGTAGAAGTCACGAACGTCCGGAGGATAACCGGAGCCTGCTTTGTGTCGAACGCCATAGAGGCACTTCGCAGATACGCCCAAGCCAGCTTCCTCGTAAATTTCCTTTTCGACGTTTCGAGCGGGCGACAAACCGACATCTGCAAAACCGCCCGGAAGCGTCCAAAGACCGTCGCTTTCTTCCCGAACTAGTAAGATAGCATTATCTTCAATAAGCGCTCCCCGGACATCAACCTTTGGAGTGGCGTATCCGCGGGCATGTTCCGAAACGAGCCCCCTGATCCGCTCAATCGGGACGTCCGCGATCGCGGCAAGCATCTGGTTCGCAATGGTCTCAATTTCTTCAAAGCGTTCGCGGTCAAATGGATCACTTGTGAAGTGAAGGCCGGTAGAGGCAATCGCCTGGAGGCGCTTTCCGAAAGCTAACCATTGGGGTTCCATCCAGCCCTCCTAAGCCAGACCGATAATGACAGTTTGCTGCGACCGAGCAAGAGTGACTTGACGTCAGCAATGTTGGCGATTCCGGAACGGCAACTTTTTACCCAGGGAGCCCGAAACCGGACATCCAACTCTCCTCCCGCACCCTAACGCGCAAACCGCTGCGGCCCGATCGCACCCGCCTCGACGCCCAGCGCCGCCAGTTCCTCCGGCCATTCCAGCCCGCATAGCAGCGCCTCTGCCGCGCTCGCCAGCGCGGGGGAGGTCTGGAAGCCGAAGCCGCCCTGTCCGGCGAGCCAGAAGAAGCCCGGCGCGGCTCGGTCGAAGCCGACCACCGGATGCGAGTCGGGTGCGAAGCTGCGCAGGCCTGCCCAGCTGTGTTCGATGCGGCGGATATCGATGGTGCTGGCGCTCATCACGCGGTCGGCTGCAACGGCCACGTCGAGTTCCTCGGGCGCGGCGTCGCAGGGCTCGCTCGGGGTCTCGTCCATCGGCGAGGCGAGCAGGCGGGCGGGGCCGTCGGGGAGCATGTAGAAGCCTTCGCCCACGGTCTTGGTGAAGGGCCAGCCCGACACGTCGAGCCCCTCGGGCGCGGCGAAGCGGATGATCGTGCGGCGCAGCGGGCGGATGCCGAGCGGCGCGACACCGGCGAGCCCCGCGATCGTGTCGGCCCATGCACCCGCGGCATTGACCAGCCGCGCGGCTGAATAGCTTTCCCCCGCCGTATCGACCTGCCAGCGCCCCTCGCGATGTGCGATCTTCCCGACCCGCGCGCGGAATTCGATCGCGCCCCCATGCGCGGCGAGCGCGCGGCGGTGCCCTTGCAGCATGGCGTCGGTATCGAGCTTGAGCGCGCTGCGTTCGAGGATGGCGGAGGCGAAGCCGCCGGGTCCGGTATCGAGCACCGGCACCAGCTCGGCGATCTCTTGCGCACCGATCCGCTGATAGTCGGCGGCAAACATGCGGTGTGAGGCTTCGAGCGCGGCGAGCGCTTCGTCCTGCCCGGTACGCGCGATGTGCAATGCGGCGTGGGGCAGGGCGGCACGCGGGCTTCCGTCCGCCGGCTCCGCCGCGAGCACGGGAAGGCTCGCCGCGGTCAGCGCGCGCACCAAGGTGTCGCCAAGGCCGAAGTGCAGCCAGGCGGCGCTGCGGCCCGAGGCATGGTAGCCCGGCACTTCCTCGCCCTCGAGCACCATCACCTCGCCATGACGCGCGAACCGCGCCGCCGCGGACAGCCCGGCGATCCCGCCGCCGATCACCAGTGTTTCGACCTTGCGCATCGCGCGAGTATTACGCGCTGACGGCGCGGGCCGCCATAGCGCGGCGCTGTCGCTCGCTGGCCCGATCCCGCCAACATGGCCAAATATTAACACAAGCACCGGTTTACGCTTGGCGGACCGACGGACTAGAGCGCGGTCCATGGAAATCCGCCGCCTCTACCGTCTCGGCGCGCTTTTGCTGCTGGCCGCGCCTCTCCAGGCCTTCGCGCATGGCGATCATCTCGACGCCGATACCTCGCCGTGGTCGATGTGGGCCTTCTCGCCCGAGATCGTGATCGGCCTTGTCATCGCCGGCGCGATCTACTGGCGCGGCGTGCGCCATGACGTCGCCGCCAACCGCTGGCGCATCGCCGCCTTCTTCGGCGGACTCGCCGCGCTGTTCGTCGCGCTGATCTCGCCGGTCGAGGAACTGGCCGACCACATCTTCGCGGTCCACCAGGTCGAGCACATGCTGCTGCGCACGATCGCGCCGATGCTGATCTTCCTCTCGCGCCCGCAGGCGGCGATGGTGAGGGGCCTGCCCAACGGGGTGAGCCGCTTCTTTGCCGGGCGCGGCTGGCTGCGCGCGGTGATCGAGGCCTTGCGCTATCCGCCGGTGGTGACCGTGCTGTTCCTCGCTTCCAGCTATTTCTGGATGATCCCCCGCTTCCACGACATGGCGATCGAGGACGAGCCGATCCACTACATGTGGCACGTGTCGCTGCTGGTCACGGGCCTGCTGTTCTTCTCGGTCATCTTCGACCGCCGCACCGCGCCGCAGGGGCCGGGGCTGGGCACGCGGCTGGCGATGTTCGTCGCCGCCGCGCTGGGCAACATCGCGCTCGGCTCGTTCCTCACCTTCAAGACCGTGCCGCTTTACCACGCCTATCTCGAACTCGGGCACATGTGGCACGTCTCGATGCTCACCGACGAGCAGACCGGGGGGATCATCATGTGGATCCCCGGCACGATGATGTTCGCGGTCTCAGCGCTCGTCGTGCTCTACCGCTTCGGCAGCGAGGAGCAGCGCGTGACCGACCAGCGCCTGCGCGCCGGGCGCGAACTGGTGGTGGAGCCCAAGCGCAACAATGCACTCGCCTTCGGGCTGGGCGCCTTCTCGCTGATGCTGCTGGCGGTGGTGTTCAGCCTTGTCGCGACGATCGACCACACGCATTCGCGGGCGCGCGATTTCGGCATGGCGGGCGAGATACCCGGCTGATTGGCATAACGCCCGCCCGGGCGTAGAACCGGCTCCGAACGACATACGGGGAGAAATGCGATGGCGGGCACGGTGCTGGTGACCGGCGGCAGCGGCTATATCGGCGGCGAGATCGTGCGGCAGCTCTTGGCGAAGGGCTGGACGGTCCACACCACGGTGCGCAGCCTGTCGAGCGAGGCGCGGGTGCGCCCGCTGCTCGGCGGAACGCCCGAGACGCTGAAGGTCTTCGCCGCCGACCTGACGGGCGATGCTGGCTGGGCCGAGGCCGCAGCCGGGTGCAGCCATGTGTGCCACGTCGCCTCGCCGCTGCCGGCCGAAGCGCCGAAGCACGAAAACGACCTGATCGTCCCCGCGCGCGACGGTGCCCTGCGCGCGCTGAAGGCGGCGAAGGAAGCCGGGGCCTGGCGCTTCGTGATGACCTCGTCCGCCGCGGCGATCGCCTATGGACACGGCAAGGGCCAGCACCGTTTTACCGAGGCCGACTGGACCAATCTCGATGGTCCCGGCGTCTATCCCTACGTCAAGTCCAAGACCATCGCAGAGGGCAGCGCGCGCGACTGGGTGGCGACCCAGGGCGGCGACATGGAGTTCGCCACGGTCAACCCCACGCTGGTGCTGGGCCCGCTGGCCTCGCCCGATTTCTCGACCTCGCTCGAGGCGGTCAAGCAGCTGCTTTCGGGCGCGCTGCCGGGATGCCCGAACATCGGTTTCGGCGTGGTCGACGTGCGCGCCGTGGCCGATATGCACGTGCGCGTGCTCGAGGCGCCGGGGATGAAGGGCGAGCGTTTCATCTGCTCGGGCCCGTTCCTGTGGATGCGCGAGGTGGCGCAAATCCTCAAGGAGGAACTCGGCCCCGAAGCGCGCAAGGTGCCCACGCGCAACTTGCCAAGCTGGCTGGTGCGCATCGCGGCGCTGTTCAACCCGGTGATCCGCCAGGTCATCAGCGAACTCGACAACACGCGCGAGATGGACGCCAGCCACGCGAAGGCCGTTCTGGGCTGGGAAGCCCGCCCCCCGCGCGAAACCATCGTCGCTACCGCGCGCAGCCTGATCGCGTTCGGCATCGTGAAAGTTTAACCGCTCACTTAAGCCAGGATTGACGCTGCGGCATTGCCGTGGCTAGGCGGTTTCGCCTTCGTAGGAGACCCGCATTCATGTCCGCCAACATCGCCGAACTCGAAAAGCGCCGTGAAGCCGCCCGCATGGGCGGAGGCCAGAAGCGCATCGACGCGCAGCACGCCAAGGGCAAGCTGACCGCGCGCGACCGGCTGGACGTGCTGCTCGACGAAGGCAGCTTCGAGGAAGTGGACTCCTACGTCGAACACAACTGCGTCGACTTCGGCATGCCCGAGACGGTGATCCCCGGCGACGGCGTGGTGACGGGCAGCGGCACGATCAACGGCCGGCTCGTCTATGTGTTCAGCCAGGACTTCACGGTGTTCGGCGGCGCGGTGTCGGAACGCCACGCAATGAAGATCTGCAAGATCATGGACACCGCGATGAAGGTCGGCGCGCCGGTTATCGGCCTCAACGATTCCGGCGGCGCGCGCATTCAGGAAGGCGTTGCCTCGCTGGGCGGATATGCCGAGATCTTCCAGCGCAACGTGCTGGCGAGCGGCGTGGTGCCGCAGCTCTCGCTGATCATGGGCCCTTGCGCGGGCGGCGCGGTCTATTCGCCGGCGATGACCGACTTCATCTTCATGGTGAAGGACTCGTCCTACATGTTCGTCACCGGCCCTGACGTGGTGAAGACGGTGACCAACGAGGTCGTCACGCAAGAGGAACTGGGCGGCGCGGTCACGCACACGACCAAGACCTCGGTCGCCGACCTTGCGCTGGAAAACGACATCGAGGCGCTGCTGACCGCGCGCGACCTGTTCGACTACCTGCCGCTGTCGAACCGCGAAAACGCGCCCGAGCGCCCCTGCGCCGATCCGTGGGACCGGCTCGAGGACAGCCTCGACACGATCATCCCCCCAAACGCCAACCAGCCCTATGATATGCACGAGGTGATCCGGAAGGTGCTCGACGAGGGCGAGTTCTTCGAGATCCAGCCCGCGCACGCCGCCAACATCCTCACCGGCTTCGGGCGTATCGAAGGACGCACGGTGGGCGTGGTTGCCAACCAGCCGATGGTGCTGGCGGGCGTGCTCGACATCAACAGCTCGAAGAAGGCCGCGCGCTTCGTGCGCTTCTGCGACGCGTTCTCGATCCCGATCCTGACCTTCGTCGACGTGCCCGGCTTCCTTCCCGGCACCGCGCAGGAGCACAACGGCATCATCAAGCACGGCGCCAAGCTGCTGTTCGCCTATGCCGAGGCGACCGTGCCCAAGATCACCGTGATCACCCGCAAGGCCTATGGCGGCGCCTATGACGTCATGGCCTCCAAGCACCTGCGCGGCGACGTCAACTACGCCTGGCCGACCGCCGAGATCGCGGTGATGGGCGCCAAGGGCGCGGTGGAGATCATCTTCCGCAAGGACATCGGCGACGCCGAAAAGATCGCCGCGCGCACCAGGGAATACGAAGACCGTTTCGCCAACCCCTTCGTGGCGGCATCAAAGGGCTTCGTCGACGAGGTGATCCATCCCCACTCCACCCGCCGCCGCATCGCGCTTT
>JAJXVK010000140.1 GCA_021782155.1 Pseudomonadota bacterium | reverse complement strand
GCGGGCGCGGCCTTGATCATGCTGGTGAAATCGAGGAACGGCACCGCGCCGAGCTTGACGTAGCCTTCCTCGTAGACATGCGCGGCATAGCGCAGGAACTCGTCATAGCCGGCGACGTCGGCGGGTTCGATCCGGGCGATCTCGTTGCGCAGCGCGGTTTCGTCGTTCGAATAGTCGAAGGTCGTGCCATCGGGCCAGCTGAGGCGGTAGAACGGCATGACCGGCATCAGCTCGACGTCTTCGGAAATGTCGTGCCCGGTCAGCTTCCACAGCTCTTCGAGGCACGGCGGGTCGGTGATCACGGTCGGCCCGGCGTCGAAGGTGAAGCCGTCACGCTCCCGGAAATAGCCGCGCCCGCCCGGTTTGTCGCGGGCCTCGATCATCGTCGTGGCGACGCCTGCCGACTGCAGGCGGATGGCGAGCGCCAGCCCGCCGAAACCCGCCCCGATCACGCAGGCGCGCTTCACCTTCGCGTTCCCGCGAAGCTCAGGCCCCGCGGCGCCTCGCCCATTCCGGCGAGCACGCCCAGCGCCTTGAACAGCGGCACCGGCGGCTTGCCCGCGAGCACGCGGACCTTGTCGGCGCCGGTTGAACGTCCGGCGTAGAACCGTTCGATCAGCCGCTGGTCGAGGCGATAGAAGCGTTCGAGCACGCGGTAGCGCTCAGTCGGCAGCGCAGCACCGAACAGCATTGCCGACAGCGAGCGGTAGAACCCGCCGCGCTGCCAGTGGCGGCGCGCATGGTCCCTGCTGAACGCGGCGAGCGCGCTTGCGGAAAGGTCGTCCCGGCGGGCCAGGGCGAGCGCGAAGCGGACCGCTTCGGGCAGCGAATAGCTGGTCAGCGGATGGAACAGCCCGGCGCGCGTGCCCGCGTGCGCGGTATCCTCGCCCGTCGCGCGCCAGAAGGCTTCGAAATCGCCGCCCGACACCACGGGCAGCACGCCCTGTTCCTCATCCAGCACCTCGGCGACCTTCCACCCCTGCCGGCGGGCATAGTCCTCGATCCGGTCGGCCAGCGTCGCCGAACCCAGCGTCGGACTGTCGGAATAGTAGGTATCCTCGACGAAGACCTCGTCGGGCGCGAAAGGCAGGCAATAGACGAAGCGGTAGCCGTCGAGCTGGTCGACCGCAGCGTCCATCACAACCGGCCGGTCGAGCCCGTGCGGCTCGGCGAGCCTGAGCCTGCGGCCGAGGAACTTCTGCCACCCGCCGGTCAGGTGCCCCATCAGCCGCGCGCCGCGCGCGTCGATCACCGCGGCCGCGTCGATCCTGGTGCCGTCCGCGAAGCTGGCCTGGCTCGCGGTGTTGGCGATCGCGCGCATGCCCGTGCGCACCGACCCCCGGCGAAGCTCGCGGCGCACCGCCGTATCGAACCGCTCTGATGTGATCGCGTAGTAGCTGGTCGACAGCGACCGTTCATAGGCGGGAAAGCGCACGGTGTAGCCCGGCCAGGCCGCGGCGACCATCGGCGCGATCAGGTCACGCCCGGCCTTGCCCACATCGCTGCCGAAGAAGGACCAGACGTGGTTGCCGCCCAGCGTTTCGCCTTCCTCGAACAGCACGACGTCGAGGTCGGGCCGGTGGCGCGCGAGGGCGAGGGCGATCAGACCGCCCGCCAGGCCGCCGCCAAGGATCGCGATGTCGCAAACGGGGGCGTTCATCGCTCCGGCGATTAGTCCGATGCGCGCGGGGAGGCAACCGCATTGCCGCGAAGCGGGCGATAAGGCATCGTCGCGCCATGGAAATCACAGCTGCCACGCTGGCCGACGCATCCGCGATCGCGGATATCTATGGCCATCACGTGCTCCATGGCACCGCGACTTTCGAGACGGTCCCGCCGACGAACGTCGAAATGGCCGCGCGTCTCGACAAGGTCCTGTTCGGAGGCTGGCCGTGGCTGGTGGCGCGCGATGCTTCGGGCGCGGTCGCGGGCTATGCCTACGCCGCGCCGTTTCGCGACCGTCCGGCCTATCGCTTCACCTGCGAGAACAGCATCTACATCGCGCACGACCGGCGCGGGCAGGGGATCGGCAAGGCGCTGCTCGCAGCGCTGCTCGGCGGATCCCAGGCTTGCGGCTTCCGCCAGATGATCGCGGTGATCGGCGGAGCGGAACCGGCCTCGGTCGCGCTTCACGCCGCCTGCGGCTTCGTCGAGACCGGGCGGATGCGCGCGGTGGGGCGCAAGGCCGGGCGCTGGCTCGACACGCTCTACATGCAGCGCGCGCTGGGCGAGGGGGCCGGGACACCGCCCGCGATGGAGCCGGCATGAACCGCCTGCTGCCCGACCGCGCGGGAGCCGCGCTGGCGCTGGCGATGCTCGTGCTGCTGGCGGCCATCGAGTTCGCCTGGGGCCGCCCGCCGATCTGCACCTGCGGTTACATCAAGCTGTGGCACGGGGTGGTGCAGTCATCGGGCAACAGCCAGCACATTGCCGACTGGTACAGCTTCAGCCACGTGATCCACGGGCTGCTGTTCTACGTCTTCGCCTGGCTGCTGTGGCGCAGGTGGGGACTTTTCGGCGGAAAGCCCTCGCGCTGGGCGCTGCCGATCGCCGTCGCCTTCGAGGGTTTCTGGGAACTGCTGGAGAACTCGCCGACCATCATCGACCGCTACCGAGCGGTGACGGTCAGCTACGGCTATTCGGGCGACAGCATCGTCAACTCGGCGAGCGACGTCGGCTTCATGGTCCTCGGCTTCTGGATCGCCGCGAAGCTGCCGTGGTGGGCGAGCGTGGTGCTTGCCATCGGCTTCGAGCTGTTCACGCTGGTGATGATCCGCGACAACCTGACGCTCAACATCGTGATGCTGCTCTGGCCGGTCGAGGCGATCCGCCAGTGGCAGGCGGGTGCCTAGGCGAAGTGCGGCCGGCATGGGGAGTGCGCGGAATGCGTCGAGCCGAGTTGACCCGGTAGGGTGTATACCCTAAAGAACGTTCGCTTGCCGCAGTCTGCCGTTGACCGGTGTCAATGAATGGATGCAGCCTCGCGCGGCAGAGTGGTATATCGCATGATAGGCAAAGGCCGGGCGGAGGAGACGGATATGGAAGGCAAGACGCAGCATGTTGACGTGCTCATTGTCGGGGCGGGCATATCGGGCGTGGGATCGGCCTACCACCTGCAGGAGCAGTGCCCGGACAAGAGCTATGTGATCCTCGAGATGAAGGACACCTTCGGCGGCACATGGGAAACGCACAAGTATCCCGGCGTCCGCTCTGACTCGGACCTCTACACCTTCGGCTACCGCTTCAAGCCGTGGATCGGCCCGCCGGTGGCATCGGCCGAAGCGATCCTCGAATACATGGGCGAAGTGATCGAAGAGAACCACATCGGCGATCACATCCTCTACGGTCATCGCATCAAGGGCTGCAGCTGGTCGAGCGCCGACAACCTGTGGACCGTCGACGCCACGCGCAAGTCGGACGGCGAGAGCGTGCGCTTCACCTGCAACTTCCTGTGGATGTGCCAGGGCTACTACGACCATGAAGTGCCCTATGTGCCCGACTGGAAGGGCATGGACACCTACAAGGGCAAGTTCGTCCATGCGCAGCTGTGGGACCCTGCGACCGACTATACCGGAAAGCGCGTGCTGGTGATCGGTTCGGGCGCGACCGCGGCCACGGTGATCCCCGCCTTCGCCGAGAAGGCCGCGCACGTTACCATGCTGCAGCGCTCGCCGACCTATTTCCTGTGCCGGCCGAACGAGAACGAGCTGGCCGATCGCATGCGCGAGATCGGCATCGACGAGCCGACCGTCCATCGTGTCGTGCGCCAGTCCTACATCCACGACCTGATGATGATGGACAAGCGCTGCCGCGAAGAGCCTGATGTGGTGTTCGAGGAGCTCAAGGAAGCGATCCGCGCCTATGCCGGACAGGATTTCCCGATCGAGCCGCACTTCAAGCCGAAGTACCGCCCGTGGCAGCAGCGGCTTGCCTTCTGCCCCGACGGCGACATCTTCCAGGCGGCCGCCGCGGGCAAGGTCAGCGTCGTCACCGACACGCTCGACACCTTCACCGAGAAGGGCGTGCGCACCTCGTCGGGCGAGGAAATCGAGGCCGACATCATCGTCGCCGGCACCGGCTTCCGCCTCTCTGTGATGGGCGACATCCCGTTCAGCGTCGACGGCAAGGCGATCGACTGGCACGAGACGGTAAACTATCGCGGCATGATGTTTACCGGCGTGCCCAACCTCGTGTGGGTGTTCGGCTATTTCCGCGCGAGCTGGACGCTGCGCGTCGACATCGTGGGCGACTTCGTCTGCCACCTGCTCAACACCATGGACGAGATCGGCGCGAAGCGGATCGAAGTGGCCTTGCGCGACGAGGACGCGGGCATGGAGCTCCTGCCGTGGATCGAGAAGGACAATTTCAATCCAGGCTACCTGATGCGCGGGCTCGAAAAGCTGCCCAGGCGCGGTGACAAGCCCGAGTGGCGCCATAACCAGGACTACTGGGCCGAGCGCGACGAGATTCCGAATATCGACCTCGACGGGCAGGAATTCGTCTTTGACGGCAAGCGCCGGGCCAAGGGGGAACCGGCGCGCAAGAAGGAAATGGCCCCGGCCTGACCAGGTTCGCCGGTCGCGGGCTCAACCCGCGGCCGGCCACCAAGGGTTTTCGGGCAGGTCGGTGGAAGCCTTGCCCGGGAACAGCGGGGCGCGTTTTTCGAGGAACGCGGTGACGCCTTCATGCACGTCGGGCATCAGCCCGAGCGCGATGTTGAGCGCCGCGTCCACACCAAGCGCGCCGTCGGGCGTGGCCTGCGGGCCATGGTCCCACAGCATCCGCCGGGTCAGCGCGAGGCTGACGGGCGCGCAGTTCTCCGCTATTTCCAGCGCAAGTTCGCGCGCCCGGGCCTCGAGCGCGTCGGCAGCGCAGACTTCGCTGACCAGCCCCTTGGCCAACGCCTCGCTCGCCGGGAAGAGCGAGCCCGTCAGGCACCACCGTAGCGCCTGCTGGAGTCCCACGATCTGCGGCAGGAACCATGCCGAGCCGGCTTCGGGCACCAGCCCGCGCCGCGCGAAGACGAAGCCGAACTTCGCGCCCTCTGCCGCGATCCGGATGTCGCAGGGCAGGGTGAGCGTCAGCCCCACGCCCGCCGCCGAGCCATTGAACGCGACGATCGAGGGTTTGCGGCACTCCCGCATCGCGCGCACGAAGTCGCTGTCGCGCGGGGCACCGGCCGAGCCGCGCACGCCGAAGTTCTTCGCGCCATCGCCGCTCGCGGTGTCGAACGCGCCCGCACCAGCCGAGACGTCCGCCCCTGCGCAGAACACGCGCCCGGTCGAGGTCAGCACCACGACGCGGATCGCGTCGTCGGCGTCGGCCCGCCGGAATCCCGCCGCCAGGGCCGCGCCCATCTCGGCGGTATAGGCGTTCATCGCCTGCGGCCGGTTGAGCGTGAGCCACAGGATGGGCCCCTCGGCGCGGACGAGGACGGGCGGCTCGCCTTCGCTCATCCGCGCTTCTCGATCTTCACCGGCATTGCGGTGAAGCCGTGGAGGAACGGGCTGCCAAGCCGCGTCGGTCCGCCCTGCGGCGCCACGCGCCAGTTCCTGCGCACCCATTCCTCGATCAGCGTGGAGAGCTGGACCTCCGCCAGCCGGGCGCCCACGCAGCGGTGGATGCCGTGGCCGAAACCGACATGCCGCCGCGCGTTCTCGCGGTGGACGTCGTAGCTGTCCGGATCGGTGAACACGGTCTCGTCGCGGTTGCCAGAGATGTACCACATCACGATCTTCTCGCCCTCGCGGATGGTCTGCCCGGCGAGCACGACGTCGCGCGTCGCGGTCCGGCGCATGTGCGTGACCGGCGATTGCCAGCGGATGACCTCCTGCGCGGCGTTGGGGATCGCCGCGGGATCGGCATGCAGCGCCTGAAGCTGGTCGGGAAACTTGTCGAAAGCCTCCACCAGCGCGCTCATCGAGTTTCTGGTGGTGTCGTTGCCGCCGACGATCAGCAGCGCGATGTTGGCGATCCGCTCCATCGGAGTGAGGTTGCCCATGGCCGTTGAGTGGACCATCCGGCTGAGCAGGTCGTCGGTCGGGGGCAGCGCGCGCCGTGCTTCCATCAATCCGTCGAACCGCGCGAGCATCCGGCCCATCTCCGCCATGAAGCGCTCGTAGTACTCCTCGCTGGTGGTCTCGGGAGAAACGGTGCCGGCCATGTCCGACCACACGCGGATGTCCGCTGCATCCTCGAACGGCATGTCGAACAGGATGCACAGCATCCCCATGGTAAGCGGGATCGAGACGCGATCGACCCAGTCGAAGGTCTCGCCGGGCGGGAGAGCATCGAGCAGTGCCTTGGTGCGCTCGCGCACGAGCGCCTCGAGCCTGGTCATCGAGGTCGGGTTGAACGCAGGCGATACCACCTTGCGCTGCTCGGTGTGGCGGGGCGGGTCCATCGCGATGAAGTTGGGGAACTCGCGGCCCGCCACGCCTTCCTGGATGGTGATGTTGCCGATCTCCGATGACCAGGTCGCCGGATCGAGCTCGATCTGCTGGATCAGGTCGTGCGTCACCGCCGACCAGTAACCGCCATAGGGGCTGTCCTCGCGCCAGCTGAGCGGGGCGTTGGCGCGCAGCCAGGCGAAGGGCTGGCGCCAGCGGTTTTCGGTATAGAGCGCGACGTCGCTCACGTCCCAGGGCGTGGCCGCACGGGGGGCGTCGGTTGCGATCGTGGCCATCGGCAGGTCTCCCGCTTGCGCCGCGCCTTGCGTGCGGCGTCGTTGCCGGGGAGTATCTATATCGCGCGATAGAAGTCCAGCCCGCGCGCGCGCCGAAGCCGACTTGCCAAGCCACAGGGCCGCGTTAGGATGCTTGCCGATCCCCGGGTCGCCAGTCTTGGCCATCGGGTGTGGGTAGGCGCCACATCGCCCGTAAGACGAAACGATAACAGCACCTGTCAAGGCGGGTGGAACGACATGCTGGGGCGCGGCCACTGCCGGGGCAAGTCACCGTTCGCATGCCGTTTCCTCGCGCCGGGGGAATTCAACGAGGATGGACGGCGAATGGGCGAAGTAATGAACACCACGGGCTGGAGCGCGCTTCTCATGGGGCTGTTCACCCTGTCCGCGGCGACCGGCGCGCTGCGCAAGCCGGGCATCTGGCAGAAACTGGTGCAGGAAGTGGAGGAAAGCCCCGCTCTGCAGATGGTCAGCGGTTTGCTCGAACTTTTCTCGGGCGCGACGATCTACCTGCTCAACCCCTGGATACCGAGCGACATCGTCGCCTGCGTCATGAAGACGCTGGGCGGCCTGATGATGATCGAGGCGCTGGCCGTGGTCGGTTTTTCCGACATCTACTTTCATTTCTGGCTCAAGAACCTGTCGCACATGCACAGGGGCTGGGCCTCGGTGACCTTCGTCATCGGCCTGGCGCTGGCCGTGCTGGGAATGGTGCGGCTGGGACACTGAGCGAAGGGCGCTGCGCACCGCGCCCCGTTTGCCCGGTGCGTCATCCCGCGGGGTGGGACGGGTCGGTTCCTGCCTCGCGCATCATCGACGAGGGATAGGGTTCCAGCAGCCGCTGCGCGCGGTCCCATCCGGCGTGAAGCCACGCCTGCCGGGCCTCGGCATCGGGCGGCAGGATCACGGGCATCGCATCGCGCCCTGCGGCGCGAAGCGCGGCGTTGGGCTCGCACGTCAGCAGCGCGAAGCCCGGCACTTCGCTGTCCTTCCACACGCCAGCCATGGCGAACAACGGCTGGTCGGCCAGCGTGAACCAGTGCCGGCGGCGCTGGCCGTCGCGGTTCGTACCCTTGCCCCATTCCATGAATGCGGTGGCGGGCACGAGGCAGCGGAACTCGCTGTTGCGCAGGTTGCCGATCCAGAAGGGACTGCCCGGATTGCGCACCGTCAGCACGCCGCGCCGCGCGTCGCCTGCCGCGGGCGGGGGAGGTACGCCCCATAGCCGTGGGGTCAACCGCGTCTCGAGCGGGCGCCCCGGCGGTCGTGGCCCCGCCACGAATTCGCGCCCCGCGGTGATCACCGGCGCGAACTGACCGGGCGAGACCGCGCCGCCCGGCCACGGGTCTTCGTTCGCGCGCGCGCCGAATGCGGCCGCGACAACAGTTGCATCGGCATCGAGGCGGTAGAGTACGGGCATGCGCTGGTCCATGGACGCGGCGGGGCAGGACATTCAACCCATTGGTTGCGGCACCGATTCGCGATTATGTTCGTCCCGCGCCTGGACCTGTCGGCGGACCGGGCGATTCTCGATTAAGTTCGACTATTACCTGTCTGGTTCAAATGGAACCGGTTGGACCCAATTACTGTTCATCGGCCTGGTAAAGAGCCGGTGACAATTTCCGAATATTCAGTAAATCCTTCCACCAAATCTCTTGATCGAATGAGGCACCATGAAGCGGCGACTGGCGGCGTTGATGCT
>JAJXVK010000139.1 GCA_021782155.1 Pseudomonadota bacterium | reverse complement strand
GCCTGCTCCATGATCTTCATCACTGTTCGGGTGTCCTTAAACCAGCGCCTTGGCTTCGTCGTCGAGCGTGCCCGAGACGACGTCCCCGTAGAGCAGCATCTCGGTATGCGCCGCGCCGCTCGGGATAATCGGGAAACAGTTGGCTTCCCTGGCGACGAGGCAGTCGACCATCACCGGGCCGGGATGGTCGATCATCGCCTGGATACCGGCGTCGAGATCGGCTTCGTGCTCGATGCGGATGCCCTTCCAGCCATAGGCCTCGGCCAGTTTCACGAAGTCGGGCAGGCTGTCCGAGTACGAGTTCGAATAGCGGCTCTCATAGGTCAGTTCCTGCCACTGGCGGACCATGCCCATGTATTCGTTGTTGAGGATGAACACCTTGACCGGCGTGCGGTACTGGCTGGCGGTGCCCAGCTCCTGGATGTTCATCTGGATCGAGGCTTCGCCCGCAACGTCGATCACCAGCGCATCGGGGTTGCCGAGCTGCGCGCCGATCGCCGCGGGCAGGCCATAGCCCATGGTGCCCAGGCCCCCGCTCGTCAGCCACTTGTTCGGCCCCATGAAGTGGAAGTGCTGCGCCGCCCACATCTGGTGCTGGCCGACCTCGGTGGTGATGATCGGGTCGCGGTCCTTCGTGAGCGCGTAGAGCCGCTCGACCGCAAGCTGCGGCATGATGGCCTTGTCGTTGCTCGGGTAGGCGAGGCTCTGCTTGGCGCGCCAGCCGTCTATCTTCGCGTACCACGCCTTCAGGTCTGCCTTTTCGTGGCCCGCAGCCTTCCATACGGCGATCAACTGGCCGAGCACGGTGGCGCAGTCGCCCACGATCGGCAGGTCGACCGGCACGGTCTTGTTGATCGAGGCGCGGTCGATGTCGATGTGGATCTTGCGGCTGTTGGGCGCGAAGGCGTCGAGCCGGCCGGTCACGCGGTCATCGAAGCGCGCGCCGATGCACACGATGAGGTCAGAGCGGTTCATCGCGAGGTTGGATTCGTAGGTGCCGTGCATGCCCAGCATGCCCAGCCACGCCGGATGATCGGCGGGAAATGCGCCGAGGCCCATCAGCGTGGAGGTCACCGGCGCGCCGGTCATCGCCTGAAACTCGCGCAGCAGACGCGTCGCTTCGGGGCCGGAATTGATCACCCCGCCGCCGGTGTAGAAGATCGGCGCCTGCGCCGCGGCGATCATCGCCACGGCATCGGCGATTTCGGACGCCGAACCCTCGAGCTGCGGCGTGAAGCGATTGCGGCGCTGCGGCGCGCGGCCGTCGAAACTGGCGGAGGCGACCTGAACGTCCTTGGGAATGTCGATCAGCACCGGGCCGGGACGGCCCTCGGTGGCGAGGCGGAAGGCCTCGTCGATCGTGGCGGCGAGGTCCTCGGGTTTCTTCACCAGGTAGTTGTGCTTGGTGCAGTGGCGGGTGATGCCGATGGTGTCGGCTTCCTGGAAGGCGTCGGTGCCGATGAGGCCCGTCGCCACCTGCCCGGTGATCACCACCATCGGAATCGAATCCATGAAGGCGTCGGCGATGCCGGTTACGGCATTGGTCGCGCCGGGGCCTGAAGTCACGAGCACCACGCCGGGCTTGCCGGTCGAGCGGGCATAGCCCTCGGCGGCGTGCGCCGCCCCGGCTTCGTGCCGCACGAGGATGTGGCGGATGCGCTTGTCGTCGAACAGCGCGTCGTAGATCGGCAGGACCGCGCCGCCGGGATAGCCGAACACGAACTCGACCCCCTTGCTCACCAGGGTCTCGACCAGGATCTCGGCGCCGCTGCGCTCGCTTGTCACGTCACTAGTTCCTTCTTGCACGGGCCGCCCTCTGCCCCTGTTGAAGTGGAGAAACAATAGGCCCGACGCAGGGCTGGCTGCGCCGGGCCGTTCTCTCCCTTCCGGGCACCCGGCAAACCGGGCGGTTGAGGGGGCTGCTAGTGATCTGAAAGTGTCGTGTCAACCGCTAAATGTGAAATAAAGATACAATCATGTCGTTAGATATGGAATTTTCGGACGCGAGCCGGGGCCATTCGGACGGGGGCTGGTGTCGCAGCCAGGTATATTGCCGCTTGGCGTAATTTCGTGTCGCCCGCTGCCCCGCGGCGAGCGCCATTTCGCGAGTCATCTCTCCTTCCAGCATCGCGGCAATCTCGCGCACCCCGATCGCGCGCATGACGGGAAGGTCCGGGTCGATCCTGCGCGCCAGCAGCGCCGCGACTTCCTCGACCGCGCCGCGATCGAGCATCATCGCGAAGCGCCGGTCGCAGCGCTCGTAGAGCCAGGTGCGGTCGGGCAGCAGAACCAGTGGGGCGAGGGCGACATCCGCGCCGATCCCGCCTTCGATCTGCCCCTGCCAGTGCGCCAGCGGCTTGCCGGTCGAGCGCACCACTTCCAGCGCACGCGCGATGCGCGTCCTGTCGCCGGAATCGAGCACGGCGGCGCGCTCCGGGTCCTCGATGGCCAGTGCGGCCTGCGCTTCGGCCAAGGGCATGGCGCGCACTTCCTCGCGGACCGCCGGGGCGATCTGCGGGATGGGCGCGATGCCGTCGAGCAGCGTGCGGATATAGAGGCCGGTCCCGCCGACGAGGATCGGCAGCGCGCCCTCGCGGTGCGCTTCCGCCATCTCGCGCCGCGCCGCCGCCGCCCAGTCCGCCGCCGAACAGGCCTGCGCGCCGTCCCAAGTGCCGAACAGCCGGTGTGGAACGCCGCGCATCTCTTCGTCCGAAGGGCGCGCACTCAGCACCGCGAGGTCGGCATAGACCTGCGCGCTATCGGCGTTGATCACCACGGCGTCCTGACCTCGCTCACGGGCGAGTAGCGCCAACCGAACCGCAAGATCGGACTTGCCGCTGGCGGTCGGCCCTGCAATGAGCGCCAGCCTTGGCCGCTCGTCGGCGTCATTCGAGGAAACGTTCGTGCTCATTGTCCGGCTGATAGCAGACCCGGCCACGCTTGAAGACAATCTCGCGAAGGCGAGCGCCATGCTGGCCGAAAAGGGCTGGCCGGTGGCCGGCGCGGGGATGCTAGAGTTCTGCTCGCACGTGCTCCAGATCGAACTGGCCACAGGCGCGGCGGACGCGGTGCGGGCTATCCTCGACCAATGTTTCGCACCCAGCGACCTGCTGATGTCAGACCGACCGTTCGAGATTCCGCGGCTGTTCGTATCCGACATGGATTCGACCATGATCGGGCAGGAATGCATCGACGAACTGGCCGATTTCGCCGGGCTCAAGCCGCAGATCGCGGCGATCACCGAGCGTGCGATGCAAGGCGAACTCGATTTCGAGAGCGCTCTGCGCGAACGCGTGATGCTGTTGCGCGATCTCGACGAGGCCGCGATCCACGAATGCCTCGCCGACCGCATTGTGCCGATGCCCGGCGCGCGCACGCTGGTCGCGACGCTCAAAGCGCATGGCTGCCTGAGCGTGCTGGTGACCGGCGGCTTCCACCAGTTCGCCGACCCGGTGGCCGGGCAGCTCGGCTTCGAGCGCGTGGTGGGCAACCGGCTCGGCATCGACGGCGGCAAGCTGACCGGCGGGCTGGTCGGAGCGATCACCGACAGCTCTGTCAAGAAGCGTGTCCTGCTGGAAGAGGCGGCGGCGATCGGAGAGGGGGCGGTGAGCCTTGCCACCGGCGATGGCGCCAACGACATCCCGATGCTGGTCGAAGCGACCTACGGCATCGCCTATCGCGCCAAGCCCAAGGCGCGCGCGGCGGCGAACGGGTGGATCGACCGCGGCGATCTGACTGCGGTGCTCGACCTGCTAGGCATCGCGCGCGAGAGGTGGGTCACCGAGTAGGCATACCACCCATCGCGATTGCATTTCGATTTGAAACCTTATATTGACAGTCTTGTCAGTATGTGAACCGCGAACCGGTGCGAGGATTGCGCGATGACCGATGCCAGCCTGATCGACCCCGCCGAGCGCGGCGCGGAATGCGCCAGCGACGGAACGCCGCTGCGTGACGCGGCGCGGCCGAGGCCCAGGTACGAACCGCTCAAGGCCTGGCACCACTTCCGCATCCTGCTACGGGACAAGGAAAACACTGCCGAGGTGTTCAGGATCTTCGAGGCGTTGCCGTCGAAGAGCTTCGTCCCGCGCGTCCGCGCGCTGGCGCTGAGCGAACAGGGCGAACACCTGCGCGCGACCGAACGCGACCTGCCCTCGATCCTCGACGACCACGAAGCGCTGCGCCGCATGCCCGCCGGATCGGTGGCGCAGGCCTATTGCGACTTCATGGAGCGCGAGGGGTTGAGCGCGGCGGGGCTGGTCGCGGAATCGGTCAAGGCCGGCCGTCCGGCCTATCCCGACCTGATCCAGTGGTACGGCTATCGCCTGCGCGATACGCACGACCTGATGCACGTCATCACCGGCTATGGACGCGACGCGCTGGGCGAACAGTGCGTGCTGCTGTTCACCCACGGCCAGAACCCCAGCCACGGACACCTTTTGCTCGGCTATGCCGGCGCCGCGCACATCAAGCGCATGCGCAAGACGAAGGCGCCGGTGTGGAAGGCGGTGCGGCAGGCGCATCGCACCGGGGTTGCCTGCCCGTCGCTGGTCGGCATGTCGATCCGCGACCTCTTGGCGATGGACCTCGCCGAGGCGCGCAAGATGCTCAACATCCCCGATCCGGACTGGTACCGCGAATGCCACCGCGTCTGGGCATCGGAGGGGATCGATCCCTACGACCTGCTGGCGCCGGTGAAGCCGGAACAGCAGGAAGCGCTGGCCGCCTAGGCTTCCATCCAGTCGCGGAAGAAGGCCTCGCTCGCTTCGCGCAGGTCGGAGAGGGCGACTTCAGCGTGGTCGGAATCGGCGCCGACGCCCAGCACGATCGATTCGCCGCCGGTCCAGCCGATGAAGCAGCAACCGATATCGCGTTCGCGCGCCATCTTCTCAACAACGTGCGAATCGAACGGTTCGGTGACAAGGAAGCGGCCCTGGTTCTCGGCGAACAGCGACCAGGCGTGGCGCAGCTTCTCGGAGTCCACCAGGTCCTCGAATGACGGAAGCTCCATCCGCGCGCCGATGCCGCTCGCCAGCGCCATCTCGGTGACAGCGACGAGGATGCCGCCGTCCGAAACATCGTGCGCCGCGGTGACGATGCCCTGCGCGATGAGGTCGCGAACGAACTCGCCGTGCGCGCGCTCGGCCTTCAGGTCGACCTTGGGTGGCGGTCCGGCGCGCATGCCGTGGCACACGTCGAGCCACAGCGACTGGCCCAGTTCGGGCACGGCGCGCGGGTCCGCGCCGATCAGCAGGATCTTCTGCGCGCCGTCCTTGAAGGCGATCGTCGCCATCTTCTCGATGTCGTCGAGCACGCCGACGCCGCCGATCGCCGGGGTCGGCAGGATCGCGCTGCCGCCGCCGGTCGCCTTGCTCTCGTTGTAGAGGCTGACGTTGCCCGAGACGATCGGATAGTCGAGCGCCCGGCAGGCATCGCCCATGCCTTCAAGGCAACCGGTGATCTGCGCCATGATCTCGGGGCGCTGCGGGTTGGCGAAGTTGAGGCAGTTGGTGATCGCCAGTGGCTTCGCGCCGACCGCGCAGATATTGCGCCAGGTCTCCGCGACGGCCTGCTTGCCGCCTTCGTAGGGGTCGGCGTAGCAATAGCGCGGGGTGCAGTCGGTGCTCATCGCGAGCGCACGGTGCGTGCCGTGGATGCGCACCACGGCCGCGTCGCCGCCGCTCTTCTGAAGTGTGTCGGCGCCGACCTGCGAATCGTACTGTTCCCAGATCCAGCGGCGCGAGGCGAGAGCGGGCGAGCCCATCATTTTGACGAGGTCCGCGCCGATATCGACCTGCTCGGGCACGTCCTTGAGCGCGGGCACCTTCGCCCAGGCCTTGTAATCGGCCTTGCTCAGCGCAGGACGGTCGTAGAGCGGCGCGTCGGCGGCGAGGGGGCCGAGCGGGATGTCGCAGACCACTTCGCCATCGAATTCGAGAACCATGTGGCGCGTGTCGGTGACTTCGCCGATCACCGCGAAGTCGAGCTCCCACTTGCGGAAGATGGCCTCGGCCATGGCTTCCTTGCCGGGCTTCAGAACCATGAGCATGCGCTCCTGGCTCTCGCTCAGCATCATCTCGTAGGGCGTCATGCCCTCTTCGCGGCACGGCACCTTGTTCATGTCGAGCCGGATGCCCGCTTCGCCGTTGGTCGCCATCTCGACGCTCGACGAGGTGAGGCCCGCCGCCCCCATGTCCTGGATCGCGACGATCGCGTCGGTCGCCATCAGCTCGAGGCACGCCTCGATCAGCAGCTTCTCGGTGAACGGGTCGCCGACCTGCACGGTGGGGCGCTTCTCCTCGGCGTCCTCGCCGAAGTCGGCGCTGGCCATCGTCGCGCCGTGGATGCCGTCGCGCCCGGTCTTCGAGCCGACGTAGACGATCGGGTTCCCGACGCCGGTCGCGGCCGAGTAGAAGATCCTGTCGGCATCGGCGACGCCCACGGTCATCGCGTTGACGAGGATGTTGCCGTCATAGGCCGGGTCGAAGTTGGTCTCGCCGCCCACCGTCGGCACGCCCACGCAGTTGCCGTAGCCGCCGATTCCCGCGACCACGCCCTGCACGAGATGCTTCATCTTGGGATGGTCGGGCCGGCCGAAGCGCAGCGCGTTGAGGTTGGCGATGGGGCGTGCGCCCATCGTGAACACGTCGCGCAGGATGCCGCCCACACCCGTCGCCGCGCCCTGGTAGGGTTCGATGTAACTGGGGTGGTTGTGGCTCTCCATCTTGAAGATCGCGGCAAGCTTCTGCCCTTTGGGTCCTTCGCCGATGTCGATCACGCCCGCGTTCTCGCCCGGACCGCAGATCACCCAGGGCGCCTCGGTCGGCAGCTTCTTGAGGTGGATGCGACTCGACTTGTACGAGCAGTGCTCGGACCACATGACCGAGAAGATGCCCAGTTCGACGAGGTTGGGCTCGCGGCCGAGGGCGTGGAGGACGTGGCCGTATTCCTCTTCGGACAGGCCGTGGGCTGCGACGACGTCGGGAGTGATCTCGCTCATGACCAGCGCCCTTAGCCGCGCCGAGCGCCCGGTGCTAGAGCGGTTTGCGCACCGGCCGGGCGCTTTTCCCCGTCCACCAGGCGGCAAGCGTCGCAAGGCCATAGGCGAAGAAGGCGAGCAGGCTCGTTCCCGCGGTGACTTCGCTCGCCTCGCCACCGAACCAGTTGACCGCCTGGAGGACCAGCAGCACCGCCGCCAGCACCGCGACGCGCAGGTCCGAAGGTCGCATCCTCGCCCGGTAGAACACCAGCGCTGCGAGAGTGATGCCGACTTCCAGCGGCATCTCGATGGAAGGATAGTTCCACAGGCCAAGTCCGAACTTCGGCGGCGATCCGGCGATCGTCAGGTCGGGGGCGTGGAC
Organism: Pseudomonadota bacterium; assembly: GCA_021782155.1. Classification (GTDB taxonomy): domain Bacteria; phylum Pseudomonadota; class Alphaproteobacteria; order Sphingomonadales; family Sphingomonadaceae; genus Novosphingobium. Next base: position 1,046 of record JAJXVK010000139.1, on the reverse strand, counting down.
CAGCAGGTCGAGCAGCCAGTGCGAGAACACCACCACGCCCGCGATCAGGCCTGCCGCGCGGTCCTTCGTTGCCGTCCACACCAGCGCCCCGAACAGCACCGACCAGAACAGGCTACCCATCAGGCTGTGCGTGTAGGGCATATCGTAGAGGTCCATCGGGTTCATCGCGGTGAAGCCGGGGACCATGCGCATGTGTTCGGCGCCGGTCAGCAGGAAGGCGAAGAACAACCAGTCGACCAGCTGCGCCGCGACGAACAGTGTGCCCAGCTTCGGTGCCCGGCGATGCGTCGCGGCGGCGAGCGCAGGGGCCCAGTGACCTATGAACATCGCGCCTTCTCCCTCCGCTCGATGCTTGACCCCTGGCGCAAGCGCCGTCAATGCTCGCGCATGATGGATGCCCAAGCCGAAATCGCCGCGCTCTCGTTCGAAGACGCCCTGCGGCAGCTCGAAGACGTGGTGCGCAAGCTGGAAAGCGGCGACGTGCCGCTCGACGAATCGATCGGGCTCTACGAGCGCGGCGATGCGCTGCGCCAACACTGCCAGAAGCGGCTCGACGCGGCGCAGGCGCGGATCGAGTCGATCGTGGCCGACCGCGATGGCCGCGCCACCGGCACGCGCCCGTTCGACGAAGACCGCGCGTGAACGATACCGTCGCCGCGGACGGCGCACTCGCGGCCGCTTTCCGCGACATCCAGCGCGAGATTGACGCGAGCTTCGATGTGCTCCTCGCCGAGCCCGATGACCCGCGCCGGCGCCTGTTCGAAGCGATGCGCCATGCCGCGATCGGCGGCGGCAAGCGGGTCCGACCACTGCTCGTCACGGCGACGGCCGCGCTGTTCGGAGTCGACCGCGGCGCCGCGGTGCGCGCAGCGACCGCGATCGAGGCTATCCACTGCTATTCGCTGATCCACGACGATCTGCCGTGCATGGACGACGATGCGCTGCGCCACGGCAAGTCCACCGTGCACGTCGCGTTCGACGAGGCGACCGCTGTGCTCGCCGGCGACGCGCTCCACGCCTTCGCCTTCGAGGTGCTGGCCGATCCC
>JAJXVK010000138.1 GCA_021782155.1 Pseudomonadota bacterium | reverse complement strand
CATCGCCGCCGACATCGGGACCACGCCGCCGATCAACCTCAATCCGTTCCCGGGCGCGCTCGACTATCCGGGCGCCGTGAGCTACTTCGAGCAGCGCCGGGTGTTCGCCGGCACGCTCAACGCGCCGCAGAACATCTGGATGACCAAGAGCGGCACCGAGTCGAACATGAATTACTCGCTGCCCAGTCTATCCGACGACTCGATCCAGTTTCGCGTCGCGGCGCGCGAGGCCAACACCATCCGGCATATCGTGCCGCTCACCAGCCTGCTGCTGCTCACCAGTTCGGCGGAATGGCGCATCACCTCGATCAATTCAGATGCGGTGACCCCCTCGACGATCTCGGTCGCGCCTCAGGCCTACATCGGGTCGAGCAACGTCGGCCCGATCATCGTCAACTACAACGTGATCTATTGCGCGGCTCGCGGCGGCCATATGCGAGAACTGGCTTACGCCTGGCAAGCGAATGGCTACGTTTCCGGCGACTTGAGTCTGCGCGCGCCCCACCTGTTCGACACCCTCGACATCCTCGACATGGGCTACGCCAAGGCGCCCTACCCGATTGTCTGGGCCATCTCCTCGAACGGCAACCTGCTGGGCCTGACCTACATCCCGGAGCAGCAGATCGGCTCCTGGCACCGTCACGATACCGACGGCATCTTCGAGTCGGTGGCTGTGGTCGCTGAGGGACGCAACGACGTGCCCTACTTCGTGGTGCAGCGCACGATCAACGGCGTGCAGAAACGGTACATCGAATGCCTGCATGACCGCATCTTCGTCAATCCGCAGGATGCGTTCTTCGTCGATTGCGGGTTGACCTTCACGACGGGCACGCCCGCGGCGACCATCACAGGGCTTGACCACCTGGAAGGCAAGATGGTCAGCATCCTGGGCGATGGCGCGGTGATGCCGCAGTGCGTCGTCACCGGCGGCGCGATCACGCTGTCGCAGCCGGTCAGCACGGCGCAGATCGGGCTGCCGATCACGGCGGACGCGCAGACGCTGCCCGCGGCCTTCGCGACGGAAGGCTACGGCCAGGGGCGGCCAAAGAATGTCGATGCCGTCTGGCTGCGCGTCTATCGATCCAGCGGCATCTTCGCGGGACCTGACTTCAACAGCCTGACCGAGGTCAAGCAGCGCACGACGGAGCTTTACGGCTCGCCGCCCGCGCTCAAGACCGACGAAATCCGGCTGCCGGTCTCGCCCTCGTGGGGTAATAGCGGGCAGATTTGCGTGCGGCAGGCGGACCCATTGCCGCTGACGATCGCCTCGATGTCCCTGGAAATCACGGTGGGGGGCTGACACATGAGTGGTTCAGCGGGGTTAGCACTTGGGCTAGGCGGCTCGCTGATGTCGGCAAGCGGCGCCTACAGCGCTGCGAGTTCGCAGCAGTCGGCGCTAGACGCGCAGGCCAGCCTGGACGTGATCAACGCGCGGATGGAGTCGTCCGCGCTCACGGCGTCTGCCGGCCTCGACAGCATCAACGCCAAGGCGGTCGCCGATGCATCAATGACGAACGCCAGTTCGCTGGAGATCGGCGCGCAGGCGAACTATGACCTAAGCACTACCCAAACCGCGCTCGGCCTGGTGAGCGCGACAGCGGGAGCCAACGCGAGCACGGCGCAGGCGAACTTGAGCGAATTGAGCGCCCAAGGGCAGGCGCTCAACCTCACGACCAAGGCAGCGGTTGACGCCCTCGGCGCGCAGACACAAGAGGCCGGGCTGAACGCCGGCGCGATCATGGCCGACAACTCGGCGCACCTGGCCGAACTACAGGCGCAGAGTGCGCTGCTGCAAGGGCAGCACCAGGAGCAGGCCGAGATGCTGCAGACGGCGCAGCAGAAGGGGCAGGAACGCGCTTCAATGGCTGCGCGCGGCGTGGATCTCGGCCAAGGGTCGCCGCTCAACGTGCTCACCAGCACCGACCTGGCCGGCGCCAATGCGGTGATCCGCACACAACAGGACGCCGCCATGGCAGCCTTCGGCTATCGGGCGCAGGAGGCCGGCGCGATGATCGACGCGGCAGGCAAGCGCATGCAGTCCGGCATGGTATCGATTCAATCCACGCTTGAGACGGGGCTGACCAACACCCAAGCGACGGCCATCGTTGCCAATGCCAACGCGCAGGCAGACCTGCAGAAGGCCCTCGCCAGTATCGGGCTGACCACGGCGACGGCGGACGCGGCGGCGAAAACCGCCTACGCCGGCGCGGATCTGACCCGGGCGACAGCGCAGGCCAACACCAACCGCGCCCTGGCGCTCGCCGGCCTCGACAACGCTGAGGCTGCGGCAGCGCTCAAGGGCGTCACAGCCAACGTGCTCCTGGAAAACGCGACGGCGGCGGCCAACGTGAAGGCGACGGAAGCCGCGGGCATCAACCCATCGATGTCTGCCGAGTCCTCGCTGCTGACATCCGCCTCGCGCGTTGCCAGCACCTGGTACAGCCACAACAAGTCAGTCGGGGGTTAAGCGATGCCGATCGTTCCGGAAACTCAGCCAGTACAGGCCGACACCAATGTGCTCACCCGCAATCGGGTGTTCATGCCGCAGCGCGCGGATACGTCCGTCGATTCGCCCAGTCTCGCCGCGCTCCCCGGGCAAGAGATGGAGCAGATGGGCAACTCGATGACCGGCGCCGGCGACGCGCTGGTGCAACTCGCCACGCGGGCGCAGGATGACGCGAACCAGACGCGCGTTGACGACGGCCTGAACCAGTTGAGACAGCAGGCGCTGACGCTCACCTACGACCCGCAGAACGGCTATCTGGCGCAGAAGGGAGTCAGCGCACTGCAGCGCGACAGCGGCATGCCGCTGGCGGACGAATACGCGCAGAAACTCAGCGACGTGTCAGCAGACCTGTCGCAAAATCTGGGCAACGACGCGCAGCGCCAGATGTTCGCGCAACGCGCCAATGACGTGCTGGCGAACTTCAAAGGCAATGTCGAGCAGCACACCCTGCAGGAGTACAACCGCTACAGCCTGTCGGTGCAGGACGGCGCGATCAAGCTGGGTGCCGATGACGCGAAGCAGAATTGGTCCGATCCGGTGAAGATCGACACCGCCTTGGCCAGCGTGCAGGCGGCCGTCGTCCGCGCCGGGCAGCTCACCGGCGACTCGGCCAACGAGACCCTGGCCAAGATGAAAGCGGCGACCAGCCTGGTGCATATTGGCGTGATCAACGCCGCGCTGCAGAACGACAACCCGGCCTACGCCAGCCAGTACCTGCAGCAGTACAAGGGGCAGATGACGGCCGACGACATCCTGCGCGCGAACGGGGTGTTGAATCGCCATCTTGACGGATCGATCGCGCAGCAGGCGGTCACTGCGACGAACAACAGCTTCGCGGGGCAGTTCGCGCCGACCGATCTCGACCGTCTCAATGGCATCGTGGCAGGCATGGAGAGCGGCGGCCGCGACTCCAACGCCGACGGCACGCCGGTGACATCCCCCAAGGGCGCGCTCTACAAGATGCAAGTTGAGCCCGACACGGCGGCCAACCCGGGCTTCGGCATCGCGCCGGCGGCGGACAACTCGCCGGCCGAGTACAACAGGGTCGGCACTCAGTACCTGCAGGCTCTGGTGACGAAATACGGCAACCCGGCGCAAGCGCTGGCGGCCTACAACGCAGGGCCCGGCGCCGTCGATGACGCGCTGAGCCAAGCGGCGCAGACGGGGAAGCCCTGGGCGAGCTTCCTGCCGGCCGAGACGCAGAGCTACGTGCAGAACGGCATGGCCAAGCTGGGCGCCGGGCAGGGCGCGGCGCCGGTGCCGACGCTCAACGACTTCATGCAGGACGCGATTAGCCGGCTCGGCAGCAATCCGACGCAGCAGCAGGTGCAGTTCACGCGCCAGGCCGCAGAGCAGCAATACAACGTGCTGGTCAAGTCGCGCCAGGAGCAATCCGACCAGGCGCTGCTCAAGGTGCAGCAGGGGCTGATCAGCAACGGCGGTAACTACAACGCGCTCGATTACAACACCAAGATGGCGCTGGCCAGTCTCGACCCGGCAAAGGTGCCGGCGGCGCTGACCTTCGCCAAGGCGATCGCCACGGGTCAGAATGAGACGGACCCCGAGCTTTACATGAAGCTCGCGACCTACCCTGAAGAGATGGCCAAGCTGACCGATGCGCAGTTCATGCAGTTGCGGCCTCAGCTCTCGCAGTCCGACTTCGACCACTTCGCGGCCGAGCGCGGCAACATCCTGAACGGCAAGACCGATGACACCACGGGCGGCCTGAATAGCGGAGCGCTCAAGACGGTGCTCAACAACCGGCTCACCAGCATCGGCATCAACCCAACGCCGCCGTCGAAGGACCTGCAAGCTCAGGCACAGGTGGGCACGATCCAGAAATATGTGCGCGACGACATCTTCGCCCAGCAGGCCCAGCTCGGCCGCAAGATGACGCCGGCAGAGATCGAGAACCGCGTCGATACGCTGTTCGCCAAAGATCTGAACTTCCAGAACACGTTCATGGGGTTCAACACAGGCACCTCGTCACAGAACATGCTTTCGATGAAGATCGGCGACGTTCCAAGCAGTTCGCTCGATGCGCTCAAAGCTTCCTTTGCCAGGTCCGGCGTGATGAACCCAACCAACGATCAACTCATGCGCGCTTACTGGACACTGAAAGGTCGCAATGGCTGACGACATCGAAGACCCCCTGGCCGGTGCGGATGACGCCGTTGCGGCTGTCCTGCACGAGGACAACCAAAATACGGCGATCCAGATCCGCAACAATCTGCAGTTCTCTGCCGATGCCAACCCGGACCAGGAAGCGAACTACCAGCACCTGGCGAAGTTCGTCGGCGTCCCGGTCGATACCGTCCGCGCGCAGCCGCAGGCGATCAAGACGCAGGCGGCGCTCCAGCAGTTCGACGCCAACAACCTCGCTGCACAGGCGCCGCAGACCGCCCAGCTCCTGACCAACCTCGACAACACCCGGATGCTGCACGACGACATCGGCGGCACGGCGGCGGTGGAGCAGGCGGTCACCAGCATGTCGCAGTGGCAGCCGTCGCTGGGGCAGCGGATTCGCGGCTGGATCAACGACGCCTTCGGCTTGACCGAGCGCGAGCGCACGCGCGCCGGCATCCAGTACGCCGCGCAGCAGTCCGGGATGACGCCGGCCCAAGCCAGCGAGGCCGTCGGCGGCATGTCCGAGATTCCTATGCAGGCGGCCAGCAAGTTCGTCAACACCGCGAGTTTCGGCCTCATCCCCGACATGGCCGGGACCGCCAACACCACAGCGGGCGCCATCGCCGGAGGCGCCGGGCAGCTAGCTGGGTTCCTGACCGGACCGATGGCGGCGACCGACGCGCTGGCCGGAAAGATCGGGCTGGGGGCGCTGGAGCACGTCGCCGGCGAATCGTTCGCCAAGGGGTTGGCCAAGGACGTGGCGACGCAATCGCTCAAGCTGGGCACGGCCAGCGCCCTGGCGGATGTCGGCAACTCGATCGGCTCGCCGGATCTGACCACGGCGCTGCAGCAGGAAGGCCATGACGTACTCTCCGGCGCGGGCACGGGCGCGATCTTCGGCGCCGCCGGCCGGCTGCTGCCTGACACCAACCTGCTGAGCACGGTGGCGCGGATCGCCGGCGTGCAGTCGGCGATGGATCTCGCGCAGGGCAAAACCCCCTACCAGGACATCGCCAACTGGGACCAACTCTCCCCGGCCGAGCGCGGCGATGCCGCCTTCAACCTGCTGCTCAATGGCGCCTTCTCGCTGCACGGTGCCGGCCGCGCCGAGGGCGGCTGGTTCCAGGATGCGGCCAAGGCCGACCTGGGCGTACAGGACGCGCAGAAGCTCGCGGCGCTCTCGCAAGTCTCGACCGCGGCGAAGTTCCGCGACCGTGATCCTGCTGCCTTCCACCAGTTCATCGACAACATGACGGAGGACGGCAACCTGTCCAACGTCTACATCGACGGCAAAACGCTGGTGGATGCGTTCAACCAGTCCGGCGTCACCGGCGCTGATCTCGACCAGAAGATGCCGGCCGTCGCCGCCCAGATCAACGAGGCGCTGCAGACCAACGGCGACGTAGCTATCCCAGTGGCCGACTACGCGACGCATATCGCCGGCGGCCCGGCCGACGCCGCCATCCTGCCCAACCTCAAGACCTCGCCCGACGGCAGCACCTACGCCGAGGCGCAGCAGTTCTATCAGACGCAGACCGAACAGCTCAAGGAACAGGCGAACGACATCATCGCGCAAAAGGCGCAGGACGACGTTTTCCAGGCCAACCAGCAGCAGGTCTACGACAACGTGCTGGGGCAGCTCAACACCGCCAACCGCTTCACGCCGGACGTGAACAAGGCCTACGCCTCGCTGGTGCGCGACTTCTACGTGACCACGGCGGACAAGATGGGGGTCATGCCGACTGACCTGATGGCGCAGTATCCGCTCAACGTGGCCGTTGAGCGCATGGCGGGCGACGGCTTTGACCAGCCGGCCTACCACGGCAGCCCGCACAACTTCGACAGTTTCAGCAGCGACGCGATCGGCACCGGCGAGGGCGCGCAGGCCTTTGGGCATGGGCTCTACTTCGCCGAGAACCCCGAAGTCGCTGCCGGCTATTTCCGCAACCTGGCCGACAATCCAGCTGTCAAGGAGATGAAGCTAGGGTCTCTGCGCGTCGGCGAACATAACGCCTTCGACTACAGTCGACGCGCCCACGAAAACACTCGCGAGAATATCCGCGCTTCCCTCGCCGAAGACCTGCTGGTGGATTCAAACAAGCTATATACCGTCGGCACCGGCGGCTTCCGCGAGCACGCCTTGAAAACACTGGACGAGAAGATCGCTGGCTATAAGACGGAAGGCTACGACGAGGTAGCTAAGGCTGGCGGTGAGCTGCGCAAGATGCTTGAGGCGCCAGGCGCGTTGTCGATCTCCTTCCATCCGGTTAAGGGCGGCGTCTACCAGGTCGACATCCCGGACGAGCACGTTGCCAATTTTCTGGACTGGGACAAGCCGCTGAGCGAACAATCGGAGGGGGTGAAGGACGCGCTGGAGATCGCGCGCAAAAAAGCCGAAGGCTTGGAGACTGACGGGGGCATTTCAATCAAATCCGTCCCTGACGACACCCTGGTTGGGGAAGGACTCTATGGTGCGCTTTCCCGGGGTTTGGGGAGCGACAAAGCCGCGAGTGACTACCTTGATTCGCTAGGTGTCAAAGGCATCAAGTACCTCGATGCAGGGAGCCGCGGCAACGGCGAAGGCACGCGCAATCTCGTCGTATTCGATGACAAGCTCATCAAGCTGACGCACAAGGATGGGATGCCGGTAACGGCGCCCGAGCGCGAAGAGTATCTGCAAGAAGCTGGTGGCGGTCTGGAAAGCCCCGGAAACAGTGTCTACAATCAAAGCGGGAAAAAACGCGATGACTACACACAAGACCTCTTTGGTCTACCCGAAAGCAACGGAGCTGATAAGTCTGCCGGCGGATCTGCCGCAGGACGATCGATTCGGCTCGTATCGCGCGGCGATGCGCCCGGCACCTACGCCACCCGAACCAAGCTCGTCAAAGAAAACACCCGCGAACTCGGCGCCGACAAAATAGACAGCCCAGCCAGTGCGGCGCAAGCATTGGCGGGATTGGGTAAGCACGCGGTAGAGCGCTTTGACGCGCTCATCACCGACAAGGACGGCAAGCCCCTCGCTGTCGTCGGCGCGTTCAAAGGTGCCCTCGCGCAGACCTCAGTGTATCCATCCACTGTAGTGGCCGAGGCCTTCCGCGTAAAAGGTGCCGCGAACATCTGGTTCGCGCACAATCACCCGAGCGGCCTCGACGAGTTTAGCGGCGCAGACAGAAACCTGCATATCAACCTGCGCGAAGCCTTCCGAGGTAGCGACATCACGCCACATGGCTTGTTCGCCATCGCAGGCAAGAAAGGGGAAGGGCGCAAATGGGTCTATACAGGAGGCCCCGGCACCTCAGACCTGAAGGGTGCAACTGTCGCGCCTAGCGAATCGGTTAGGGTGCCGGTGGTCGAGCGCATCTACTCGAAGGAAGAAGCGCTCGGCCCTGCAATCAGTTCGCCTGGGGATGCGAGAGTGGCCGTCAAGAAGATCGCCGATGGTGAGCCCGGGGTGATCCTGCTGTCTAATCAAAACGTCCCGGTAGCCTTTGTGCCGATCGAGCCCGGAGAAGCTGGAACGCTTAGAGCTGCCGGCCGCATGGACGCACTCTATCGCGCGATCTCCATGGCGAACGCCGGAAGCGCCATCATCGTTGATAACGGGTCGCTCGGGGATATCGCGACGCGCAACCTGGCGGGGCTGTTCAACAGCATGGACACTCGCGTGCTGGACGTGATGGACACCAGCGGCTCGAAGATCGAATCCCTTGCGGAGAAAGGGTTTGATTTCAGCAGCCGGTCTTTCAGCCAAGGCAACCGCGGCGCCTACAATCCTGAGACGAACACC
>JAJXVK010000137.1 GCA_021782155.1 Pseudomonadota bacterium | reverse complement strand
GCAGCGCGAAACCCGCGCCCAGCATCAACCAATCCAAGCAACGCAAAGGGGGTCCCTTTTGCGCGCCGATAGGGGGTCCCGATTGGACGCCGATTGACACACGATGCGATGCCAAAGGCCGCCCTCTCGGCTTCGTCCTGACACCAGGCCAAAGCCACGACGTCCAGGGCTTTGGCCCGTTGTTCCGCATGATCGCCGACAAGATCGAGGCGCTGCTGGCCGACAAGGGCTATGATGCCGACGCCATCCGCGAGGAATTGGCCAAAGCCGAGGTCGAGGCCGTCATTCCGGCCAAAAGCAACCGGCGTGAACCCATCGCGCACGACCGGGAAAAGTATCGCTGGCGCAATCTCGTCGAGCGCCTGTTCAACAAACTCAAGAACTGGCGTCGCATCGCCACCCGCTACGACAAAACCAAGGAGTCCTACCTCGGCTTCGTAAATCTCGTCTCAGTCCTGCAGTGGATACCCTTTGTCCACGAAATCTAGCCAATTTGAATGATGGGCAGAGAATGCCCTCTCTGTGGCGATACCGGTCAACGCGAAATTCCACCGCTTTGCCGAATTGCTTCGTTTCTGGGGGTAGGATCGGGGGTATCTAATTTTTGCCATCAACATAGAATATTGAATTATAAAGATAAAAATACAATCTGCAGACCCCTCCTCCGCTCCGCTACCAATTCGTATAAGCCATTGAAAATATGTGACAAAATAATTGAAAGTGGGACTCGAATAGTGTCGGGTTTCTCTTTCGAGATCAGGCCCTTAGTGACTGAAATTCCGATACTTCAGGATATTCCCGTCGAACTTCCAGAATGCAGGATCGTCCCTAGCGACGGTGGCATGGGGGTATTTTGGGGGTATCGATTCAGGAACCGGATTGTGCTGGATACCCCCGCCGAGCGGAGCGGCATCAGGAGGGTTTTCTTTAGCCAGCCACTGTTGCATTGACCTTGCGCATGTCCGTTGCGAGTGCAGGGCGTGGCTTCCGACAAGACCCTCAATGCAAAGAACCTCGCGGCACTGGGCGCAGACCGTTTGGCGAACATTCTGCTCGAGCTCGTCTCGGGCGATGCGGCGGCCAAGCGGCGCTTGCGGCTGGAACTGGCAAGCCTAACCGAAGGCAGTGTGGGCGTTGCGGCCGAGGTCCGCAAGCGGCTGGCGACTATCGCCAAATCCCGCTCCTTCGTCGACTGGCACAAGTACCGTGCCTTTGTGCAGGACATCGCGGCGCAGCGCGGTGCGATCGTCGATCATGTAGAGCCAAGCCGACCCGCCGAGGCGTTCGACCTTCTCTGGCGGCTGCTGGACATGGCGCCCTCGCTTTACGAACGGTGCGACGACAGCAATGGTGCGATCGGTTCGGTGATGGAAGATGCGCTGGAAGACCTGGGCAGGCTCGCGCCGCGATGCGGGCTGAAGGTTCCCGTGCTGACCGACAGGGTCTATGCCGCTATCTGCGCCAATGGCTATGGCCAGTTCGACGGGCTGATTGGCCTGATGGCTCCGGTTTTGGGCAAGGAAGGCCTTGCCCTGCTCAAGACGAAGTTCGAAGCGCTCGGGGAGTCGCCGCCCAAGCCGCCAAAGGACAGCGAACGTCGGGTGATTGGCTGGGGGCGGGGTGGGCCGCTCTACGAAGATGATCTCGAGGTCAAGGGGCATGCCCGGCTGGTTCGCTCGGCGCTGACCGAAATCGCCGATGCCCTTGGCGATGTCGATGCCTATGCCGCGCGCTATTCGGCCGAGGAGCAGGCCAATCCCGCAATCGCTGCCGGGATTGCGCATCGCCTGCTTGGGGCCGGGCGAGCGGGGGAAGCACTCGCCGCGCTTGATCGTGCCGAGCCTTTGCGAGTGAAGGGCGGGCACTGGCCCGATTGGGATCGAGTGCGTATTGAAGTGTTCGATGGACTGGGGCGGATGGACGAAGCCCAAGCCCTGCGCTGGAACCTGTTCGAGCATGTCCTGCACGCCGACTATCTGAAGCAGTACCTCAAGCGCCTGCCGGATTTCGAGGACGAGGAAGCCGAACAGCGCGCCTTGGGTATCGCGGCGGCTTATCCCGACTTCGACCGGGGTCTTCAATTTCTGGCGACCTGGCCCGCACCGGCGGCTGCCGCTTCCATGGTCCTGGCTCGCTACGATGAAATGAGTGGCGACCACTACTGGTATCTGACCGACACGGCGGAGCATCTGGACAGGGATCATCCGCTCGCCGCCACCTTGATCCTTCGTTCCATGATCGGTTTCGCGCTCGATATGGGGCGGTCGAAGCGCTATCCGCACGCCGCCCGCCATTTGCAGACCTGCGCCTATCTCGCCCGCCGCATCGATGACTGGGCGGGACATCCCGACCACGATCGCTATGTCGCCGATCTCCGGGCACAGCACGGCCGTAAGAGCGGGTTCTGGACTACGGAGTGATATCTGGCCCCGCTGAGCCGTCCTGTGTGTTGGTCAGACAGTCGTTGGTGCAGCTGATCAGCGTGCCGTCCTCACTGGCTCGCGGCCAGTCACTTCTTTCAATCTGTATTGCAAAATACGATACAATGATCTACTGTCTTAGCCAAGGAGAACAACCATGGCTCGCTCGACCCTGCGCAAGGACCATCCGCTTTCGATGCGGCTTCCCGATGCCGATATCGCGATCATCGACCGCGCGGCCAGCCTGCGTGGCCGTTCGCGCACCGAATTCATGCGTGATGCAGCGGTGCGGACCGCCGAGGAAGTGATCATGGAAAACACGGTCATCCGCATGTCGCCGGAAGGCTTCGCCGCCTTCGTCGATCTGCTGGACCGCCCGGCCAAGCCGGCGCCCGAAATGGTCAAGTTGCTGAAGCGGCCCGCGCCCTGGGAAACCAAGCCTGCAGCAAAGTAACCCAGCGAAGTGCCGATTTCAGCACCCGAACCGCTGAGCGAAGCGCATGACCTCTCGCAATTCTCGTGTGGCAAGTCTTCGCTGGACAACTGGCTGCGGACACGAGCGCTGTCGAACCAGAAAAAGGGCTTCACGGCAGTCATGGTGGTTCACGACGCGGGCACGGTGGTGGGCTACTACGGCCTGGCGCCGACTGCCGTGGTTCCAGCCAGCCTCCCGCGCTCAATCCGCACCGGGCAATCGCCCGATCCACTGCCGTGCCTGTTGCTCGGTCAACTGGCGACCGATGCGGAATGGCACGGGCAAGGCATTGGCACCGGCCTGCTCAAGCACGCTCTCCAGCGCTGCGTCGAAGGCGCAACGCTGATTGGGGGCAGGGCACTGATCGTCAACGCGGTGGACCAGGAGGCCGCCGAGTTTTGGCAAAGGCGCGGGTTCCTGCCTTCGAAGGATGATCCGATGGTACTGGCGCGTTCGATCCTGGACATCGCCGCGTCGCTCGAGGCGAGCGCCGGCAAGAGATGAGGAGGCAGATTTAGATCGGCGCGGTCCTTCTGCGGGCGGAAAAGGCCGGGAGTTCTGACGTTACCGACCAGATGATCGCCTGCCGAATTCGGCTTGTCTGACGCCCACCGCGGTTTATCGCAAAGGCCTGAGCCTTGGGGGTATCAGCGGGGGTATTGTAGACATCACCTGACTAAAATAGCCTATAAATCAACATTTTATACTTCGAAAATCATCCCTCCTCCGCTACCATTTTTCAACGCTTCACCTGGTCGCAGAGTCTGTCTGCCGCAATCCTCGATTGACGCTCGACTCCCGCGCATCCTAAAGATAATTACAAGTAATCATATGTTTACGCCTGCCGGCGTTATGCAACAAAGCCGTTGCAAATCAATGGGGGCAACCGTCTTGATTCCCCCCACTTTCTGTCCAAAAGTTCATCTGCAACCGGCTGGGGACGGCCGGATCGTGCGGCGTCTTGGTGGTGAAACCATCGCGAGGGTCCCACATGATCTCCAGATTTCCGCGTCCGGCCGACACCGCCCGTCGACTGTTCCTTGCCCTCGGCGTGGCCGCGCTGGGGGCACTTGCGGCTTTGACCTCGGTTCCCTCCGCCGAGGCCGCAACCGCGTCGGCACAGTCGCCGATCGATCTGTCGCAATATCGCGGGAAAGTCGTCTATCTCGACTTCTGGGCCTCGTGGTGCGCACCCTGCAAGCTGTCGTTCCGCTTCATGAACGAGCTTCGCGTGCTCTACGGCTCGAACGACCTGGTCATCCTGACGGTCAATATGGACCACAACCGGCAGGCTGCGGGCAATTTCCTCAGCGACGTGGGGAGCAACCTGCCGGTGGTCTATGACCCGTCGGGCTCGCTGGCCTCGCGCTTCAAGGTGAGCGCGATGCCCACCACGGTGCTGATCGGGCGCGACGGACGCGTACGCTATGTCCATCGCGGCTACTTCGACAGCAAGGACACCGAATACCAGCAGCACATCGACGCGCTGGTCGCCGAACATTCCTGATTTCCTTCGAAGGGACATTCCATGACGACCAGGTTCCTGGCCGCCTGCGCGCTGGCGGCGATGCTGTCGGGCTGTGCAGGCTTCGGCGTTAAGCCGTGGCAGCGTGACATCCTCGCGCGCAATTCGATGCAGTTGAACGCCTATCCGCGCGTTACCGCGATGCGCGAGCACATCTACTTCAGCAAGGAAGCCGCGAGCGGCGGCCGCACGTTCGACGGCGGAGGCTGCGGATGCAACTGAACCCTAGGAAACCGGGCCGGATCGCTGCCGGCCTGGGGCTGATGACCACCGCGCTGCTCGCAGGCGGTTCGGTGGCGGAGGCGCAGGATAGCGTATCTTCGTCCGGTACCAGCCTGATGACCGAAGGCGTCGCGGAGCCGGGCACGACCACGGTCGACACTGCCGTGCTGTTCTACCAGGAGCAGGGCGGCAGGGTGCGCGCGATCGAGCCATCGACCGAATTCACCGCCAACATGCTCAACGGCGACACGATCAGCGGCTCGCTCACGTTCGATTCGCTGACCGGCGCGACCCCCAACGGCGCGGCGCCGTGGACCAGCCCGCAGACCTTCACTTCGATCCAGCCCGCGCCAAGCACCCAGGTCACTTCGACCAGCGCTTCGGGCAACCGCATCGTCACGACCGTTCCTGGAACCGGCCTTGTGCAGAGCACCTATACGGTCGCGGCCAACACGTTGCCGATGGACGCGGGCTTCAAGGACCACCGCTTTGCCGGCACGCTGGGCTACGGTGCGCTGCTTGATCCCGACACGCGCCTGAAGTTCGGCTGCGCGGCATCGGTCGAACGTGATTACCAGTCCTATTCGGGCAACCTCGGCATCTCGCGCGACCTGTTCGGCAAGAACACCACGGTCTCGCTCGCCGCGAACCTCGAATGGGACAAGTCGAAGCCCTACTACGGCACGCCGACCGGCTTCCAGGCGCTCAATTCCCAAGTGACCGGCGGTAACGACAGCAAGACCGTGATCAGCGTGGTCGCCGGCGTCACGCAGACGCTGACGCGATTCTGGCTGACCCAGCTCAACTACAGCTACGGATCGAGCAAGGGCTACCAGACCGATCCCTACAAGGTTCTGTCCGAGGTCGACGGCCAGCTCGGCACTCCGCTGCAGTACATCTACGAGAACCGGCCGCGCAGCCGAACGCGGCAGAGCGTCTACTGGGGCAACAAGATCGCGCTCGGGCCGACCGTCGCCGATGTCTCGCTGCGCTACTATCACGACAGCTGGGGCATAGACTCGATTACGGCGGAGGCGTCCGAACAGATCCCGCTGGGGCGCAACTTCTACGTCGAGCCGCTCTTTCGCTATTATCACCAGAGCGCGGCGAACTTCTACGTGAAGTACCTTATCTCCGGCGCCGCGCTCCCGGCCTATGCCAGCGCGGACGGGCGACTGTCGCGCTTCAATGCGACGACGCTGGGGGTCAAGGCAGGCGTGAGGCTGTTCGAAGGCACGGAATTGTACCTCGATGCCGAGGACTACCGCCAGAGCGGTGACCATCTGGACCCCGGCGCGCCGGGGGCGCTGGCAACGCTCGACATGTTCCCGGGAGTCCATGCGCTCAGCGTGATCACGGGATTGCGCGTCAAGTTCGAGTGACGGCCTTGCCCCTCGGCCGTCAACCAGAGGGTGCCGGACCGGACCTGGAACACCGGTCCGGCCCCTCGTCCGAGGCGCAGGTGGGCAGCTACCGCTTCGCCGCGATGGGATCGCCCTGCGAAGTGCAGGTCGAATGCGACGATCCCGGCGAAGTGGAGCGGCTGGGCCGCATCGCCGAGGCCGAAGCGCGCCGGATCGAGGCCAAGTACAGCCGCTATCGCAACGACAGCGTCATCGGTGCGCTGCACGCCGCCAGGGGCGCGCCGATGGTCCTCGACGAGGAGACGGCTGCGCTGTTCGACTATGCGCAGGCGTGCTGGGAGATCAGTAACGGCCTGTTCGACGTGACTTCCGGAATCCTGCGCCGCGCGTGGACCTTCGACGGCTCGGACAACATTCCCGCACAAGCGGCGGTCGAGAAGCTGCTGCCCCTGGTCGGCTGGCACCGCGTCCATTGGAGCGCCCCGGTGCTGACCCTGCCCGTGGGCATGGAAGTCGACCTTGGCGGACTCGGCAAGGAGTACGCGGTCGACCGCGCAATGGCGTGCATCGCCGAGCAAGGCGACCTGCCGATGCTCGTCAACTTCGGCGGCGACCTCGCCGTGTCCGGCCCGCGCGCGGAAGGCCTGCGTTGGCGGGTGCTGATCGACGCGATCGAAGACATCGGCCGCGAGGGGCAGGGCGGCGCCGCGTGGCTTGAACTGGCCAGCGGCGCGATCACCACCAGCGGCGACGCGCGCCGCTACCTCGAGCGCGACGGGGTGCGCTACGGCCACATCCTCGATCCGCGCACCGGCTATCCGGTCGTCGGCGCGCCGCGCGCGGTGACCGTCGCTGCGCCGACCTGCCTCGAGGCCGGCGTGCTCTCCACGCTGGCCATGCTCCAGGGCGAGCGAGCCGAAGCGTTCCTGAAGGATGAAGGCGTATCCGCATGGGTAACCCGCTGAACTTCGTCGCCAGGGCTGCCTTGCGCTGGCTGGCTGTGCTCTCCGCTGCCCTTACGCTCGGCGCGATGCCCGCGCTGGCCGAGGCCGATCCGGGCCAGCCCCATCTCGTCGCGCAACTGCTGCTCGCCTCCGCCGCGCCGGCACCGGGGAGCACGGTCGACGCCGCGCTCGCGGTCGATCCGGGCGCAGGCTGGCACATCTACTGGCAGAACCCGGGCGACAGCGGCTACGCCCCGCGCGTTTCGTGGAACTTGCCCAAGGGCTATGCCCTTTCGCCGCTTGTCCATCCCGCGCCGGTGCGCATCAATGTCGGCGGCATCGCGATGAACGTGCACATCGGTCGCACGCTGTTGCTTACCCGGCTGACCGTCCCGGCCGGCGCGCACGCGGGAGACAGCGTCACCATCCGGGGTGAAGGAGACTTCCTCGTCTGTTCGCAGGACCTGTGCGTGCCCCGGGCGATCAAGCTTGAGCGCGCCCTGACGGTCGGGTCGGGCGCGGTGGACCGCGCCGTGGCGGATGAAATCTCCTCCGCCCGGAGATCCGTGCCGCAGGAACTTGCTGGCGACGTGCCGTTCCGGGTGCTGCCCCACGGCATTTCCCTGACATTGCCGGCCGGCCTGCCGCTTGGAACGCATGGCCGGCTGGCTGTCTTTTCGGCGCGTCCGGACGAAGGCACGCTTGGCCCAGTCGAGCAAGTCGGCGAGGCCGGCGGCGGGAGCATCGAGATCAGCGCCGCGCGCGGCACGCTTGCCGATGGACCCGATCACGATTTCGTCGCGGTGCTGACGACGGCGGGCTCCGCCCCGCGCGCATGGCGTTTCCATGCGGTACTCGCGCCCGTTGCAGCGGCAGCGCCGGGCGGAGCGGCAAGCCATGACGCCTTCCTCGCGCTCGGGGCGATCGGCGGCGCGATCCTAGGGGGCCTCCTGCTCAACCTGATGCCCTGCGTGTTCCCGATCCTCAGCCTCAAGGCGATGAGCCTGCTGCGCGCGGGCGCCTCGGAGCGCGAGGCGCGGCTGGAGGCGGTGGGCTACCTGCTTGGCGCGGTCGGCGTGATGGTCGCGCTCGGCGCGGCGGTCCTGGCGCTGCGCGCTGGGGGCGAGGCCGTGGGCTGGGCCTTCCAGTTGCAGGATGCGCGCGTGGTCGCGATCCTGCTGCTGCTGGTGACCGCGATTTCCGCCAACCTCGCCGGGTTGTTCGAGATCCCGGCGCTGCCCGGCGCGGCGCTCGGCCGCGCGGGCTTCGTCGGCGGGATCGGCACCGGCGCGCTGGCCGCCTTCATCGCCACGCCCTGCACCGGTCCGTTCATGGCCGGAGCGCTCGGCACCGCGCTCGTCCTGCCAGCACTGGCCGCGATGGGCGTCTTCGCGGGGCTTGGCCTCGGTCTTGCCCTGCCGTTCCTCGTCATAGCCTTCTGGGAGCCGGCGCGGCGCTGGCTGCCCAGGCCCGGCGGCTGGATGGCGACGGTGCGCCG
>JAJXVK010000136.1 GCA_021782155.1 Pseudomonadota bacterium | reverse complement strand
CGGGGAAGACAGGCCGGGCGCGCAGGGCGACCACGGCGACGGGGGGGGGCAAGACGGTATTGCGCCAGAAGCCTGAGCCAACCGTGGTGGACGTGCCGATCAGGCCGGCGGCGGCGAAGACCGCGCCAGGGCTCTCGGTCACGCTCGACCAGGTGCGCGCGTTCGTGGCGTCGAGCGACGGCGGCCGGACGCCGATGGATGTGGCAGAGAAGTTCGGCCTCAGCTACCAGACGGCCTGGAGTCGGCTGCGCGGCTTGGTGGAGGGCGGCAAGGCCATCCAGGGCGACGACAAACGCTACCACGCAACAAACTAGCGACCAGGGCCAGGTCGCCGCGCGAGCACGCGCGGGCAGGCCCGAACGCCGACCGGGATGGGGAGAGTCGCGGTTGGCAGCGCCGGGGTGGACCCGGCCGGCCTGGCCCTTGGAGGAGTGGGAGGCGGGTCATCAGCCGCCCGGAACCGCCTGATGGGGCGCCGCCGCTATGCCGATCAGCGGCCGGAGAACGTCGGCGGGAATCGACCCTCTCTGCACTGGCGACGGTAGCCACGGCTCGCGCCAGCGCGGCAGACCGAAACGCGGCCCGAACTGCCCGATGGGCGGGTACAAGCCGAAGACGTGACAGCCGGAGAGACGGCGCAAAGGACGACATGACCTGGGTGCTCTGGACGATCGCTGGTCTGCTGGCGCTGCAGGCGCTCGCGGTGATCTACCCGGCGGACCTGCGCCTGACCTGTCGCGGCTACGCCCTGACGTTGCAGCTCCGCCGGCGCTGGCGACTCTACGGCGGTGCCTGGTGGGGCGGGCGTACCGCCTGGCTCCGTGTCGGGCCCGTCATGGTCGCGGTGAAGGTTCCGCGGTGGGAAGGAGACGAGCGGTGAGCGAGACGCAGGTCGCCCTCAACTTCGACGCGCCCGCCGAGCCGGCCATCGTCGTCAACCGCTCGGTGACGAATCCCGCCGAGCGCCGGCGGCTGACGCGGCAGGCCGAGCAGGTGCTCGACCGGCTGCGGCAGGGCCCGGCGACGGCGAAGGACCTGGTCGAGATCGCGTGCCAATACAACGCCAGGATCCACGACCTCCGCCGCGCTGGCTACGACGTGCGCTACGACGCGGAGCGGGGCCACTACGAGTTGAAGGGCGGCGCCTGATGGTCGTACTCGCGGTCGACCCCGGCCCGCTCACCTCCGGCTACGCCCTCTGGGATGCGGACGCCCGCCGCGTCATGGAGAGCGGCAGCGACACGCCGAACGACGAGCTGCGCACGATCATCCTGCCGGCGGCGCTCGGTCTCCTGACGGCGGTTCCGGGCTCGCAGTTCGCGATCGAGCGGGTCGCGTGCTACGGCCGGCCCGTGGGCGATCCGGTCTTCGAGACGGTGTTCTTCAGCGGCCGACTGGCCGAGTGGTGGGAGACGGCGACGGGCGTCCCGGCGATCCGGCGGACCTTCAGCGACGTCGCCCTCCACTTCTGCCATTCGCGCCACGCGAAGGAGAGTCACGTGCGCCAGGTGCTGCTCGATCGCTTTGGCGGGAAGGGCACCACCGCCAGGCCGGGGCCGTTCTACAGCGTGTCTGGACACGCCTGGTCGGCCGCGGCGTTGGGGATCTATGTGATGGACACGATGCAGGGCGCGCCGACGCTGACCGGCTCCGGCGCGACCACGGGCAGCACAACGCGCCCGTATCAACTGGAGGGATGACGTGCAGGAACAAACAAGCGAACGGCAGGAGCCACAGCCCGAGCCGCCGGTCGAGGAACTGGCGGACGAAATCGCCAACGCCCTCGACGATCTGGCGCGGTGCGCGACCGAGCGGACGACGGTCCGCGACGAACTCGCGAAGACGAAGAACGCGAAGAAGCGGAGCACGTTCGCCAAGGATCTGGAGGTGGCCGACCTGAGGGTCGGCGAGGCGCTCGGCAAGCTGGCCGAGACCACCAGCCTTCAGCTCGCGACCGCGTGCCTCGACATCCTGGAGGACCCGCAGCACTCCGAGTTGTCCACCGACGAGGTGTACGCCGAGGCGCTGAAGGGCCTGCCGAAGCCCGAGACGACTGGCCCGGAGTATCCGCACTGCACGTGCGGCGCGGTCCTCGCCCTGGACGCCGAAAAGGCGCGCGGCGTGCGCCGCGTGCGTCGCGAGCCGTTGCCGGAGACCGCGGCGCCGACGACCGGCGAGGCCCAACCGCCGCAAGACGTGCCGTTGCCCTTCCCGCCGCCGCCGGTCGAGCCCTTCGACTTCCAGGCCGCGGCCGTCGACGTCTTCAAGCAGAACCGCATGGTCGAGTCGATGAAGCGCGTCTACGACGAGGCCGCGGAGAGCGCGAAGGACGCGAAGAAGCAATGGGAGGCGGCCGCGGGCCGGCTCGGGCTCCTCATCAGCGACTACGACCGCCGGGCGCGCGAGGCCGCCGAGGCCAACCAGCGCCGCGCCGAGCTGCAGCGGTGCTACCAGGAGCAGCTCGAGGTCGCGGCGGCGACCGGCGAGGAAGCCGAGGACCTCTCGCCGGCGACCGACGACGAGGACTGCTGCGGGGCGCACTCGAGCGGCAGCTTGGCGACGATGGTCTGCACCCGTGCCTCGCATCACGACGGACGCCACGCGGCGCACGGCAGCGACGACAAGATCGTCCACGCCTGGGGCGACAAGAACGCCAAGGGCTGGCCGGAAGAGCGCGCGGCCGACCCGGCGGCGCCACTGCCGGAACTGCCGGCGGCGGCCGACCCGACGGGCGCGACGCCGCTCTCGGACGCGCTGCCGGCCTGTGCGTGCGGCCACGCCCTGGCGCTCGATACCGAGAAGGCCCGCGGGACGTGCGATCCGTGCGCGGGGATCGGACAGCTGTAGGTCGCAAGTGCACGGCGGAAAGGATGACGGCGTGACGAGCATCAGGGCGGTGGATCTCTTCTGCGGGGCCGGGGGGGCGCTAATCAAGCCGCTTCGTGCGGCTTCGCGGCGCGACCTGATGAGCCTTCGCGCGCTCACGCCGCCGCTTCCAAGGGTGCCTCGTAAAGAGCGGTTGTCCTACGGCCTCTGGACCGGCCGCTTTCCGCTGTTCGGCGCGGGACAGGATGACTGTAACGGCAGAGCGGCCAAGACCGACCTTCGCTGCTATCTCGGTGTGCGTCAGGCCGGCCTCGCCCAACTCGATAACACGCTCATGGCGCGCTACCGTCGCGCTGCGGCGCTCGGCGTAGTCGGCAATTCTAGAGATCGCTCGATCGGCGGCCAGAGTCTTGATCGTCAAGTAGGGGCGGATCATCAGCAGGACAGTCCTGGCGTCTTCATAGCGCCGAACGCGCCAGGAATACTTCGTGCTCCACTCCGCCCGATCAAAGGTGACTTCCTCAAGCTGGCCAAGCGGAAGGCGGCGGTAGAGGGACTCAATCACGTCCCTGTTGGTGCTTGCGAGGCTCACCGCGATCCCGGGTCCCTTCGGCAAGTAAACGCAACCCTCGCCATCGAAGAACCCGGCGAGCCAGACCGCAAACTGATAGTCGCTCCATCCGTGAAAATAGCCGATGTTCTGCCGCGTTGGGTAAATCACTCTGCGCTTGCTCATACCCATCAGTTTAACACGTTTCTCGCCTGGCCCTGTCGTCTCGGCCAGGCGCTCATTGGCGAGCTGCTGCTGGAATACCAGACGGCTGGACAGCCCCGCGCGCTGGAGGCGGTGTCATGATCTACGCGCTTCGTCAGTACCAGCGCGACGCCGCGGCGGCCGGCCTCGCCTACCTCACCGACCCGACGCTCACGGGCCGCCACGGCATCATCGTCGCGCCCACGGGCTCGGGCAAGTCGCTCCTGGTGGCCAGCATCGCCACGCGCCTCCCGGGCCCGTGTATCGTCCTGCAGCCCACCAAGGAGATCCTCGAGCAGAACGCGGCGAAGCTCACGGCTTATGGCTTCCCGCCGGCGCTGTATTCAGCCAGCGTGGGGCGGAAGGAGATCGGCACGATCACGCTCGCGACGATCGGGAGCGTCGTGCGCCAGGCGCAGGCCTTCCGAGACGTCCCGTTCGTCCTGATCGACGAGTGTCACCAGGCGGTCTCGCCGAAGGGCGGCATGGTCAAGGCCTTCCTCGACGCACTGCAGGGCGCACGGATCCTCGGCCTCACGGCCACCCCGTACCGCCTAGCGAGCAACTCCTGGGGCTCGACGCTGCGGTTCCTGACGCGCACGCGGCCGCGCATCTTCCGCGACGTCGTGCACGTCACGCAAATCGCCGCGCTCGCGCGGGACGGCTTCCTGGCGCCCCTCGAGTATCAGGTCCGGCCGGTCATCAAGCGCGAGCGCCTCCGCTACAACAGCACGGGCGCGGACTACACCGACGAGAGCGTGCACCTCGCGTTCGTCGAGAGCGGGTTTGCCGGCCACCTGCAGCGCGAGGTCGAGGGGTTGCTCGAGGCGGGCCGGAAGAACGTGCTGGTCTTCACCCGGTTCGTGGCCGAGTCCGAGCACTTGGCCGCCGCCCTTCCGGGCGCCGCGGTCGTGACGGCGGACACGCCGGCCGGCGAACGGCGCCGCATCCTGGACGAGTTCAAAGCGGGCCGAATCAAGGTCGTCACCAACGTCGGCATCGTAGCGATCGGCTTCGACTTTCCCGCGCTCGAGGCGGTCGTGCTGGCGCGGCCGACGGTCTCCCTGGCCGTCTACTACCAGGAGGTGGGCCGGGCCATCAGGCCCGCCCCGGGCAAGCGGAGCGCCCTGGTCGTGGACCTCGTGGGGCTCGTCGAGCAGTTCGGGCGCATCGAGGACCTGGTGCTCGAGCGCGGCGGCGCGAGCGGGGATCTCTGGGTCGTGCGCAGTCGCGGGCGCGACCTCACGAACACCTATTTCGGCGACCAGGCGGACCGCGAGAAGCGCCAGCGCAAGGCGGCGTTCTTCAGCGGGCGTCGACAGGGCGGACAGGGCAGGTCAACGGCGGCGGACGGACTCTTCTAGGCGGGGGCGAACTTATGGCGTGGGTGAAGATTGACGACCACTTTCCCGATCACCGCAAGCTCGCGGAACTCGGCGATTACGCTCCGCTCTGCGGATGGCTCTACCTCTGCGGCTTGTGCTACTGCAATCGCCAGTTGACGGACGGGCGTATCCCAAAGGCGCACGTCCCGCGGCTCACGTCCTACCGTCGAATCGGCATCGAGCCGGGCGCAGTGGGGACGCTTGCGACGGTCGGAAACGACGTGGATCCGGACGACTTGGCGGCGCAATTGGTCTCCGTTGGCCTCTGGGAAGACGCCGGAGACCACTACGAAATACACGATTACACCGACTACCAACCCACCAAAGCGCAGGCTGAGGCACTGCAGAAGGCAAGATACGAAGGCGGAAAGGCTGGAGCAGCAAGGAGATGGAGCCGCAAGGGTCAACCTAAAGGTCAACCTATAGGTCAACCTAAAGGTGGAGGGTATAGGTCAACCCATGGGTCAACCCATAGGTCAACCAATAGGTCAACGATAGCAAATCGATGCTCCGATCCCGATCCCGGTACCGATCCCCTAGATAGATCACCTGTAGGCGGTGTGTGTGTACCGGAGGCTGGACACACACACCCGGACGAGCCCCCGCTCGATGACACCATCCCGACCGACGACGAGCTGGATGGAACACCTGCCGCTCTCACTGTGCCGCTGGCCATGACTCGCCGGACGAACATCGCCTGGCCAGGCAGACCCCCGGTGCCTGGGACGCTGCATGCCGACTTCCGGTCGAGGCTCGGCGGGCCTCCTGATGAGGCCGACCGACGACTGGTCGCGTGGTACGCGACCGTCTCGGCCGAATATACCGGCCAGCCGATCGGCGACAACGACTTCGAGTTCTGGCGGGCCCGGTTCAAGGACTGGCAAGGCTCGACCGTAACCCGAGCCTCGCCGATGATGGGCGCTGGGCGCACCGCCGGCAACGTCGCCGCGCTCCAGACCGTGCTGAACCGAAAGCGAGGGGCCGATGTGGGACGATGACGAAAAAGACCGATTCTACAAGCAGCTCACCGTCCTGGCGGAGACCCTGGGCGAGCCGATGACGCCGGTGCGCCTCGCCGGCTACTGCTCGGCGCTTGAGGACGTGCCGCTCGCAACCATCGCGGTCGGGATGCGCGAGGCGATGCGGAGTTGCCGGTACTTTCCGCGGCCCGTCGAGATCCGCGAGCTGGCCCTCCAAGAGCTCGCGGCGCGGCGCGTGAACGGCGCTCGGCGCGTCGAGGCGTCTCACCGCCTGGCCGAGCCGCGGCTGTCGGACGAGGAGATCCGAGCGAACCTGACGAAGCTGGCCGCGGCCGTCAAGGGCCTCGCGGCGCGCAGGAGGATGCGATGACCAGCACGCTGGCGCTCATCGCGCGCCTGGTGGTCGAGCTCGACGCGGAACGTCGTGGCGCACAGTTCCTCGCGTCGGAAGTCGAGCGCGCCTGGCGCGACGGGATGGCCGAGGGGATGCGCAGGGCCACCACCGACGACGACCACGCGCCGGAGGTAGAACACGCCCGGGGCGCGCGCGGGCTCGACTGTGTCAAGCCCTTCGGTCAGTTTGCGATTCCGCGCGGAGTGAACAGGTGACTAGCGCACTCATGGACGAACCACGGGACATCGAACACACGAAGCGAAAACCGAAGGCAAAGCGGGCGCGGCGGCTCTTTGGGCGCCTTCGGCATCGTAACGCGCGCGCGCAGCGGATCTTCCTCGCGTGCTACGCCAAGACCGGCAACGTGTCGCGGTCGGCGAAGGCGGCCCGAATCGACCGGGAGACGCACCAGAACTGGTTGAAGTTTCCAGGGCTCGCCGGAGAGGACTACCGCGCGGCGTTCGCGCAGGCGAAGGAGATGGCCGCCGACGCGCTCGAAGAGGAAGCGACGCGGCGCGCGATGCGGGGGCTGGTGCGCTTCCGGTTTGACCGGAACGGCAACCCTTTGAAGCACCCGATGACGGGGCAGCCGTACTACGAGCTCGAATACAGCGACCTGCTGATGCGCGAGCTGCTGAAGGGCAACCGGCCGGCGAAGTATCGCGACCAGCCGAAGGAGGCGATCTCGGTCGAGGAGGTCGTGCGGCTCTTCGCGGCGTTCGCGGCGGCGATCCGGGCGGAAGTCTACGCGATCGTCACGGATGCCGAGATTGCGACCCGCCTGTTGTCGGCGGTGCAGGTGCACGTGTCGAAGGCGTTGGCGCTGCCCGACGTGACGGCGACGGCCGTCTCCGGATCTGTTGCGAGCGAGACGCAAATCGCCGCCCGCTCGGTCCTGGACGCCGAGGGGCAAGGAGGACACCGTGGCTGACGACCCTCGCGCCCTCATGGCAGAGGTGGAGGCGGCACTGGCGCGGCTGGAAAACGCCCGAGGCATGTTGGCGGATGCGTGCGGCGACGACGATCTTCCTGTCGCAATCGCTGCCATGACCGCTGCTGACACCGAGATGGATAAGCACGCGGAAGGCTGGCTGCGCTCCCTGCTGGCCGACGTGGAGCGGCTGAAGCAGGAGCGGACCATCGCGCAATCGAACGCTGAGGCCGTCTCTGCGATGCTTATCGACCAAGGCGACCGGGCTGTTGCGGAACTCGCAGCGTGTCGGCGTGACACGCTGGAATTAGCGATACAGACGGTCTACCACCTGCCGTTTGGAGAGCAGGGTTCTGGCCTCGGGGCGGCGACCGCCCAAGACGCGATTGTGGCCCTCCATGCGCTCCAAGAGTCCCGCGCCCTCCCCGCCTCGGAGGCGCCCCCCGCAAAGGAGCAGAAATGAAGTTCCGCAAGAAGCCGGTGGTGGTTGAGGCAATTCAGTTTACCGAGGACGTGGCGCGAGAGGCGCTGTTCAACGGCACTAAGGGGCCATTCGGCCTTTCCGTCTCCGGCGATTATCACCCGGCCAAGGGACTGCTCTACCGGGCATGGGTTGTGATCAAGACGCTTGAAGGCGAGACGCGGGCGGGCCTCGGCGTCTGGATCATCCGAGGCGCGAAGGGCGAACTCTATCCCTGCGAGCCGGATATCTTCGCGGCTACCTACGAGCCCGCAGAGTGCGAGATCGACCCCGACAGGGTGGATGAGAAGGGGCGGTTACTCCCGCCCTCAGCCCAGGAGGGGGACCGTGGCAAAGCGTGACTGGTGTCCGTGTGACAGGTGCGGCAGGAAGGCGATCTTCGACCCCTCGCACTACCTCCGCAACCTGATGACCGAGTGCCGCGCTGCCGAGATTGCCGTGCTCTGTGCCGACTGCGCCAAGGGGCACATGCTCATGGTGGCGCCGAAGCCCTCAGCCCAGCCCGACGCGGAGAGGGGGAAATAGCCATGTCCGAAATCGAGGTCAAGAACGCCGTGATCGAGTCAGTGAAGTTCGACACCGAGCGGGGATTGTCCGCGTGGATCGTCCTCGACTACGGCGGCTGCGGGCAGGCCTTCGGCGGCTGGCTGTTGTATCTGCCGCGCAGGTGGGCACATCACGCCAACCAGGTGAACTACTGCGGCCACTGGATCTACCGAGTGCTTGAAGTGGCTGGCGTCGATGACTGGA
>JAJXVK010000135.1 GCA_021782155.1 Pseudomonadota bacterium | reverse complement strand
CTGCTGCGAGGCCTGGAACAAGCTCGTCGACCAGCCATGGCACATCATGACCATAGGCCGTCGCACATGGGCACATGGGTCATGATCAATGCAGGTTGGATCAGGCAACGGTCAGTGAAATTCGAGCGCGGCCCGGCCTCACGCGGGATCGAATGAACGAGTCGGACCGCTGGGCACGAAGTTGATGAACCATGCCTATCGAGATGCGCCCCACCTTGTGATCCACGGCGTAGGGGACAATTCAGGCGTCCCAAGACGATGTCATGGCACACTCAAGCTCCAATGCCTTCATGTCGAAGCCCGCTCACTCCGCCTTCGCTGCCACTAGATCCTTGAGGTCGGCCTCGGGCCGCGCGCCGTAGTGCGAGATGATCTCCGCTGCGCAGATCGCGCCCAGTTTCAGGCACTCTTCCAGCTCCATGCCGCGGGTGTGGCCGAACAGGAACCCGGCGGCGAAGAGGTCACCCGCGCCGGTGGTGTCGACCACCATGTCGACCGCTTCCGCGGGGACGTGCGCGTGCTCTGCCCCGCGCACCGCGTGTGCGCCCTTTTCCGAGCGCGTGACGACCACGGTCGGGACCTTGCCGCCCAGGTGCGCAATGCCCTCATGGAAATCCTCGATGCCGGTCAGCGCGGCGAGTTCGTGTTCGTTGGCGAAGAGGATGTCGATCTCGCCCGCTTCGATCATCGCGCGGAAATCGTCGCCGTGGCGGCTGATGACGAAGGCGTCGGAGAGCGTGAAGGCGACTTCACGACCTGCATTCCGCGCCGCTTCGATCGCGCGGCGCATCGCCTTGCGCGGTTCCTCGGGGTCCCACAGATAGCCTTCGAGGTAGAGCACCTTGGCCGCCCGGATCGCCTCCTCGTCGAGCGCTTCGGCGGGGAGGAACTGGCTCGCGCCAAGGAAGGTGTTCATCGTGCGCTGGCCGTCGGGGGTGACGAAGATCAGGCAGCGCGCGGTCGCCGGCTCGCCGGCGCGCGACGGAGTGGCATAGGCGATGCCCCCGGCGCGGATGTCGTGCGCGAAGACTTCGCCCAGCTGGTCGTCCGCCACCTGACCGATGAACGCGCATTTCGCGCCGAGCGCGGCGAGCCCCGCCAGCGTGTTCGCCGCCGAACCGCCCGAGATCTCGCGCGCCGGGCCCATCGCTTCGTAGAGTTCGTGCGCCCGCTCGGGATCGACCAGCGTCATGCCGCCCTTGGCGAGGCCCAGCCGTTCGATATCGGCGTCTTCGGCGGGGGCCATCACGTCGACGATGGCGTTGCCGATGGCGATGACGTCGATAGTGGGCTGGCTCATGAGGGCAAGTCTCCGCTGCAGTGCAAACAGGCCAGCGCCTATACGCTCGCCCGGCACGCCGCAAGCCCGGCAGCGGATCGCCGCGCGGGCATTGACAGGAGCGCGGGCTCCGGCGATCCGTCGCGCCCATGCCGACCGCCCTCGCGCTCGCCCTGGCCCAGCTGACCGACCGCCGCGTGCTCGCCGTGCTGGCGAAGAGCGCGGGGGTGACGCTGGCGGTGATGGCGCTGCTCGGCGCGGCCTTGTGGTGGGGGCTGGAGCGGGCCTTCGCTTCTGCGGCCTGGCTGCACGGCACGGGCCCGGTCATCGCGACAATCGTCACGCTGGTCGCCGAATGGCTGCTGTTCCGGCTGGTCGCCATCGCGGTCGCCCAGTTCTTCGCCGACGAGGTCGTCGTCGCGGTCGAAGCGAAGCACTACCCCGAAGCCGCCGCGCGCGCGCGGCCGCTGGGCCTGCAGCGCGAGATGGCGGTGGCCTGGCAAGGCCTGCTGCGCGCGCTCGGCTGGAACCTCGCCGCGCTGCCCGTCGCGGCGCTGCTGCTGTTCACCGGGATTGGCACCGTGCTGCTGTTCGGCGCGGTCAACGCGGTGCTGCTGGGGCGTGAGCTGACCGACATGGTGCGCCTGCGCCATGCGGGCGAGCCGCCGGTCGGTTCACTTGGCCGATTCGCGCTGGGTGCCATTGTCGTGGCGCTGCTCAGCGTTCCCTTCGTCAATTTCCTCGCGCCGGTGATCGGCGCAGCCGCGGCGACACACCTCGTCCACCGCCGCGCAACCGGAGACATCCATGCGTCCTGACCGTTTCGCGATCCTGCTGGCCCCGCTCGCGCTGGGCGCCTGCGGCAGCGTGCCTGCGAGCTATGGCACCTACAGCGCCCCGCCGCCGCGCCCTGCCCGTTATCATCCCGCGCAGCGCCCCGCGCCGAAGTTCCATGCCGAACCGGGGCTGGAGGGCGTGATCGGCGCGGACGAGGGCACGCTGGTGCGCCAGTTCGGCCAGCCCCGGCTCAACGTGATCGAAGAGGACGCGGTCAAGCTGCAGTGGAGCGGGGTGCCGTGCATCCTCGACGTGTACCTCTACCCGCCGCAGGGCGGCGGACGCCCGCTCGCGGCCTATGTCGACGCGCGCCGAGGCGACGGGCGCGATGTCGACCGCGCGGCCTGCGTGGCGGCGCTGCGGCAGAGCCGCTAGCCTGAACCCGTCATTGCGAGCGGCGCACCTACTCCGCCGCGAACGTGATTTCAGCTTCGTCCTGCAACCGCTTGACCAGCGCTTCGCCGAGCAGCGCGCCCGGCGTCGCGATCGCGCCGTCCGCTTTGCACGACAGCAGCGCGATGCCCGTTTCCGCCAGCATCCGGCTGGTCGAGCCGTAGCCCGGGTCGTACTTGCCCTTCACGCCATAACGCACCGTGCTGCCGTCGGGCCATTCGCCCACGAACAGCACGTCGTAGAAGCCGTTCTGGCGCTGTTCGGGGGTAGGTCCCTCGCCCGGCTTGGGGTCGTTGGGGGTGCCGATCATCGGCGTGGAGGCCAGGTGGTTCGCGATCCCCTCGCCCTGCTCGCCAGGTCCGGTCAGCACCATCTCGTCGTAGACGAGGTCCTCGCCATAGGGATGGCCGAGCAGGTAGTTGGTGCGGTGGACGTTCTTGACGTTGATCACCGCCATCACGAAGGGCGCGCACCAGCTGTCGAGTGTCTCGTCGTGCGTCGGCTTGTCGGCGGGCGGCTGAGTCGGGCCTTCGAAACCAGGCGTGAGGCCGAAGGGGCTGGTCATGATCGGCACCAGCGACGGGTCCGCCGCCAGCGTCTTGAGCGTCGCGCCAAGGCTCGCCGCGGTGCCGCCCGAAACGCCGCCCTGCATCGCGCGCATCCGCCCCTTCACGCGCGGCGCGGGGCTGCCGTGGGTCTTTACCGCGTGCTTCTGGAGCATCAGCACGCCGAGGTCGAAGGGGATCGAATCGAAGCCCGAGGAGAAGGCGATGCGCGCGCCGCTCTTCTTCGCGGCCTCATGGTACCTGTCCGCCATCTGGCGCATCCACACCGGCTCTCCGCACAGGTCGGCATAGTCGGTGCCCGCATCGACGCAGGCCTTGAGCAGCGGCTCGCCATGGAGCTGGTAGGGCCCGACCGTCGTGACGACGACACGCGTCTGTTCGGCCAGCGCCTTCATGCTGGCGGGGTCGTCCGAGTTGGCGACGATCAGCGGGGTGTCGGCAGGCGCGCCGATCAGGTCGCGCACCTCCTCGAGCTTCGCCTTGCTGCGCCCGGCCATCGCCCATTTCGGCGCGTCGGCGCGGCCCGCGTAGTGGTGCGCGAGGTATTCGGCGACGAGGCGGCCGGTGTACCCGGTCGCGCCATAGACGACGATATCGAAGGGGCGGTCTGCCTTGGCCATGTGCTCTCTCTCCCGCGCGCGCCGCACCGGGCGCTTCATTGCGCGCGAAGAGAGCCGATTGCCCCGCGCGGGGCAAGGGTTTCGTTCAGAAACCAAACTGGCGCGCGGCGAGGTCGAACATGATCTCTTCCGACCCGCCGCCGATCGCCATCACGCGCACTTCGCGGTAGATCCGCTCGACCCGGCTGCCGCGCACGAAACTCGCCCCGCCGAGAATCTGACAGGCCTCGCGCGCGCAGAACTCCATGGTCTGCATCGCCTGGACCTTGAGCAGCGCGAAGTCCCCCGGTGCCGCCTTGCCGTTCAGGACGCACCACGCGCAGTGGTCGATCCACGCCTGCGTCGCCTGGATGCGGCGCATCATGTCGGACAGCTTGTGGCGGATCACCTGGTTGGCGACGAGCGGCTTGCCGAAGGTGGTGCGTGTCCGCGCCCAGTCGAGCGCGTCCTCGAGGCACAGCCGCGCATAGGCCGCCGCCTGCTGCGCCATGCCCAGCCGCTCGCCGTTGAAATTGCGCATGATGCCGGCAAAGCCGCCGTTTTCCGGCCCGATCAGGTTCTCGACCGGAACCTCGACGTCGTCGAAGTGGATCGTCGCGGTGTCCGAGGCATGCCAGCCCATCTTCTCGAGCGGGGTGCGCGAAATGCCCGGCCGGTCGGTCTCGACCAAGAGCAGCGAGACGCCGCCCATCCCCGGCCCGCCGGTGCGCACGGCCAGCGTGATGTAGTCGGCGCGCACCCCCGAGGTGATCAGCGTCTTGGCGCCGTTGACGATGTAGGCCGCGCCCTTGCGCTCGGCGCGCGTCTTCAGGTTGGCGACGTCCGACCCGCCCGAAGGTTCGGTGATGCCGAGGCAGATGATCTACTCGCCCGCCAGCACGTCAGGCGCGATGCGGCGCTTCATCTCTTCGCTACCCATGGCCAGGATCGGCGGCAAGCCGATGCCGTGGGTGAAGAGCGAGGCCGGGATGCCGCCCGCGCCGGGTCGACACACTTCCTCGCTCTGCACCAGCGAGTGGAAGATGGTGAAGCCTTCGGAGTGCCCACCGTATTCCTCGGGATAGCCAATCCCGAACAGGCCAGCCGCTGCCGCCTTGCGGTGCAGTTCGCGCGGCAGCCGCCCGGCGCGCTCCCATTCGTCGACGTGCGGCATGATCTCGCGCGCAACGAAGGCGCGCACGCTGTCGCAGACCGCTTCGTGGCTCTCGTCGTAATGCGGCGAGCGGCTGCGCCATTCGTCGAACAGGTGGGCCATGCGTCCTCTCCAAAACGACGGCCGTTGCGGAGCCCTAGAGTCTAGGCAAAGTCACCCCGCGCTGGCCCATGTACTTGCCCGCGCGGTCGGCATAGCTCGTCTCGCACGGTTCGTTCCCTTGCAGGAACAGGAACTGGCACGCGCCCTCGTTGGCGTAGATCTTGGCCGGGAGCGGCGTGGTATTCGAAAATTCGAGCGTGACGTGGCCCTCCCAGCCGGGCTCGAGCGGAGTCACGTTCACGATGATCCCGCAGCGCGCATAGGTGCTCTTGCCGAGGCAGATCACCAGCACGTCGCGCGGCACCCGGAAATATTCGACCGTGCGCGCGAGCGCGAAGGAATTGGGCGGGATCACGCAGACGTCGGTCTTGCGGTCGACCAGCGAATTGGGGGCGAAGTCCTTTGGGTCGACAACCGCCGAATCGACGTTGGTGAAGATCTTGAACTCGTCGGCCACGCGCGCGTCGTAGCCGTAGGACGAGAGACCATAGGAAATGCAGCCCTCGCGCCGCTGGCTCTCGACGAAAGGCTCGATCATGCTCTCGTTCAGCGCCTTGTCGCGGATCCACTTGTCGGAAAGAATGGCCAATCTTCGCTCCCTGCGCTCGTTCAGGCCAGATTGGCCGGGCCGAAGGCGTGGGGCAAGAGGGCCGACAGGCGGATTTCCACGATCTCGCGCGCACCGACGCACAGGACAAGCGGATCGGTGCCGCCCAGTTGCGCGAATTCGTTGACCACCTGGCGGCAGCGCCCGCACGGCGTGACCGGCGCTTCGGCGATCACTGGCGCGCCGTTTGCTCCCGCCGTGCCGCCCAGCACCGCCAGAGCGACAAGCCCGCCGCGCCGCCCGGCCTGTGCGGCGATCGCGCAGGCGACCGTCTCGGCGCAGAGAGAGAGGCCGTAGCTCGCGTTCTCGACGTTGCAGCCGGTGACCACCGCGCCGTCGTCGAACAACAGCGCCGCGCCGACGCGGAAGCCCGAATAGGGCGCATAGGCCCCCGGCATTGCGCCGCGCGCCGCCGCGACCAGCCGGTCGCGCGTTTCGGTGTCGATTGTCATGCCGCGCGTGATCGCCGGGATTCGGGGCCGAGGCAAGGGGCCTCGCCGCTCTAGCGATTGAACGCGACGAAGGCTCCGGCGAGCGCCACGTCGAGCGCCAGCCCGGCGAGGAAGATCGCCGGCCAGCGGTAGCGTTTCCACTTCACCGCGACGATCACGCAGATCACCGGCATTGCCAGGATCGGGCTCGCGCCGAGCCAGGGGCCGAGCCTTGCAAGACTCGCCGAGAGCATCATCAGGAAGTAGAGCGTCACCACGACCTGGAACGAAAGCGCGGTCAGCCCCGCGAAATCGAGCCCGCCACCCTTCTGGCCGTTGCCGTCTTTCGGTTCGCTCACGGGTGCACCACCACCCAGCGCAGCGCGCCGTTCGCCGCCGCGCTGTGCAGCCGGTCGGTCGCGGTCCACAGCACCCACGGACGCTGGGCGTAGCCGGGCACCATGAAGTCGCCTTCCACCCAAAGGTTGCGGTCGATCATCGTGGCGAGGTGATAGCGCTTCTCGAAGCGCCGCGACAGCATCAGGATCGCGGGCTTGCCGGCGTGGCGCTCGATCTGGTTGAGGAAGGTGGTGAGTTCGCTCTGCACCGCCGCTTCGGTAGGGACGTCGCCGCACTTCGCCGGATCGAGGTCGAGCGAGACCGCGGGCGGCAGCAGCGTCTTGTCGCGCGGCACGGTGGTGACGAAGTTCGCCGCCTGCCCGTCCTCGGCCTCGCATGGGTCGTAGACCACCACCGCGCCCGCCTGCATGCCCCGGTCGCGCGCGGCGGCGAGCGAATCGGTAAAGGCCGGGTCGCGCCCATCCGAAGCGATCGTTGCGGTGAGATAGACGAAGTCGGCGCCCTCGGCGCGCAGCAGGCGCCAGTCGACGGGCATGTCTCGGGCGTCGAGCCATGCACCCTGAACCGCATAGTCGCTACGGTTCGGCTTCCAGCCGCGCGCCGCCCACCAGCCGGCGCCGCCAGCAAGGAGCGCCAGCAGAAGCGCCGCCGCCAGCCAGCGCCTGCGCGCCGTCTTTCCCTTTTTCGCCATGCCGATAGAACCCTTGCGTCCCGAAGCCTTCAGCCCCTGATATGGAGCACGCAGATCAAGGTAAAGAGCCGCCGGGCCGTGGCGAAATCGGTGTCGACCTTGCCGTCTAGCCGTTCCAGCAGCAGTTCGGCCGCGTCGTTGTGGATGCCGCGCCGCGCCATGTCGATCGTCTCGATCTCCTGCGCGCTCGCCCTCCGGATCGCCTGGTAATAGCTGTCGCAGATCGCGAAATAGTCGCGGATCGGACGCCGGAAGCGCCCCAGCCCGAGGATGATCGTTTCGAGCGGCGCGCCCGCGTCATCGGCGATGGCCAGCGCCAGCCGTCCGTCCTCGACCGAAAGGCGCAGGCGATAAGGCCCCTCGTGTCCGGCTTCGGCCGAACGCAACGGCCTGAACGCGTTCTCCTCAATGAGGTCGAAGATCGCAATTCGACGCTCCTGCTCGATATCGGAGTTGCGCCAGATGATCGTCGCGTCGTCGAGCTCGATATGCGAGATGCGCGGGTCCGCCATGGGGCCGCCTGTTTTGCAGACGCGAAACGGGCGGGCAAGGGGGGCGTTGATCCGATTCGTCCACAGGCGCTGCACAGGCTCGTCTGGAGGTTGCCCTTGCCCCTCCCCGAAGCCGGGCGCATGAGACGTGGCCATGGCCAGTCCCGCTCCCGCCAACGACCCCTTCCAGCCCGCCGCGGCTGACGAGCTGCGCGCGCTGCCCTCGAACGTCGAGGCCGAAGCCGCGTTTCTCGGCGCAGTTCTGATCGACAACCGGATTCTCGAGGAAATCGGCGCGCAACTGAAGCCCGACCACTTCTTCGCTGCGGTCCACGGGCGGGTGTTCGAGCGCATCCTGACGCTGATGGACCGCAAGGCGGTGGTCACGCCTGTCACGCTCAAGCCCTATTTCGAGAGCGACGAGGGGCTGAAGGAACTGGGCGGCACCGCCTACCTCGCGCGGCTCACCGCCGACGGGCAGGGCCTGCTCAACCCGCGCGAGCTGGCCGAGCAGATCTATGACCTCGCGCTGCTGCGCGAACTGATCGCAGTAGGCCGCGGGCTCGTCGCGGGCGCGATGGACACCAGCGAATCGGTTTCGCCGATGGCGCAGGTCGAACAGGCCGAATCGAAACTCTACGCGGTCGCAGAAGGCGCGCAGACCGGCAACGAGGCGCAGAGCTTCAACGCCGCGACGCGCGTGGCGATCGAAGCGATCGAGAAGGCGTTCAATTCGGGCGGCCACGTCTCGGGCAAGACCACCGGCCTCACCTCGGTCAACGAGAAGGTCGGCGGCCTGCACGATTCGGACCTCATCATCCTTGCCGGGCGTCCGGGCATGGGCAAGACCTCGCTCGCCACCAACATCGCCTTCAATTGTGCCGACCGCTTCCGGCGCGATCTGGCCGACGGGATGGACCCGGCGAAGTCGGTCGGCGCGCCCACCGCCTTCTTCAGCCTCGAAATGAGAGATCG
>JAJXVK010000134.1 GCA_021782155.1 Pseudomonadota bacterium | reverse complement strand
AGCGGATGAATCCACGCGATTTAAATGGTAAAAACGGCATTAGGGACACTGCGTAAGCACTAAACCGGTTGTTTACCATTCAGGCGCTAGATGGCGGCGCCATGAACAGCCAACGCCATCTCCTCGCCGTCAGCTCGCTGACCATCGCCGCGCTTGCCGCAGTTCCCGCCCATGCCGCCGGCGTGGCGGCCGGGACGCTCATCCAGAACACTGCCTCAGCGACCTACACCTCGGGTACGTCGAGCGGCAGCGTCCAGTCAAACACCGTCAGCGTGAAGGTCGACCAGTTGCTCGACGTGGCGGTCGCGACGCTCGATTCCTCACCGGTAACGGCCTCGTCGTCGTCGGCGGTATTGCGCTACCAGCTCACCAACACCGGCAACGGTGCCGACACCTTCAGCCTTGCGGCCGATCCGGCGGTTGCCGGCAATCCCTACAACGGCGTCGTCCAGACGGTCGCCGTAGATAGCAACAACAACGGCGTCTACGATCCCGGCACAGACCTCGTCGTCAACAGCTCGAGTGTTACCCCGCAGGTCCTCGCCGACGGCAAGCTTACCGTTTTCGTCGTGGTCAGCCTGCCTGCCGGCGCGACGGACACGCAGACCAGCCAGGTTCGCCTGACCGTCACCTCGGCGATCGGCTCGGGCACACCTGGCACCGTTTTCGCGGGCAAGGGCGTGGGCGGCGTCGACGCGGTGGTCGGCCTGTCGCATGCGACGCAGAGCGCTCTCGACGCGATGGTCGCCAGCCTGGCCACCGTCACGCTGACCAAGTCGGCCACGGTCGCCGACCCGTTCGGCGGCAGTTCTCCGGTCCCCGGCGCGATAGTGACCTACTCGATCGTGGCGCACGCCACCGGTTCGGGCACCGCGGACGGCCTCCATGTTACCGACGCCATTCCCACCGGCACGACCTACCAGGCCGGTTCACTGAAGCTGGGCGCCACCGCGCTGACCGACGCTGCCGATGGCGATGCCGGTCAGGCCAGCGCTGCGGGGATTGACGTGTCGCTGGGCAGCATGGCCGGCGGCAGCGCGGATCAGACCGTGACGTTCAAGGTCAAGATCAACCCGTAACAGTATATTTTATCAGCATTTCAGCATCCGAAGATCGGAACACCTGTCATGAAGACGTTCATTTCAAAGTTCGCCATCGCCGCCGCCTTCGCGCTGGTTTCGGCACCTGCCCTCGCCGCATCCGGCCAGGTCAGCCTGACCGGCGACGTGGTCCAGGACAAGGTCGTGGTCGACCACGGCGCCTCGCGCCACGTTCTCGTCAAGCCGGAGAAGGTGGTGCCGGGCGACAAGCTGGTCTTCACCACGCACTATCGCAACGACGGCAAGCAGTCCGTCGAGAACTTCGTCGTCACCAATCCGCTTCCCAGCGGCGTGATCTATTCGGCCGACGGTGCTTCGGGCGCCGTCGTCTCGGTCGATGGCGGCAAGACCTGGGGCGCCCTCGAGACGCTCAAGGTCGCCGACGGCAAGGGTGGCGAACGCGCTGCCCAGGCTTCCGATGTCACCCACGTGCGCTGGACTGTCGCGTCGATCGCACCGGGCGCATCCGGAGCGGTGTCGTACCGCGCCACCGTTCGCTGAAGACTGACCAGGACCTCGGGATCTGAACAAGGGGGACAATACAATGTCGCGCTACACAAGATTGCTCGCCGCCTCGGCGGTGGGCGTGATCGCTCTCGCCTCGTCGCCGGCCTTCGCCGCCGGCACCGTGGCGGGAACGACCATCACCAATACCGTGACCGTCAACTACAAGGTCGGCGGGGTTTCGCAGACCGCGCAAACCGCGTCGAACACGGTCACCG
Source organism: Pseudomonadota bacterium (assembly GCA_021782155.1). GTDB lineage: Bacteria > Pseudomonadota > Alphaproteobacteria > Sphingomonadales > Sphingomonadaceae > Novosphingobium. The sequence continues at coordinate 6,705 of JAJXVK010000134.1, read as the reverse complement.
TCGATCGCTCGGTCAACCTGACCGTGACGTCCGGCGCGACCACGCCGGTCTCGCCCGGGCAGACCGGCGCGGCGATCAAGTACACCGTGACCAACACTTCGAACGATACGCTCGATTTCGCGCTGAGCGCGGCGCAGCAGGCGGGCGGCACCGCGGCCAATGGCGGTACCGACGTGTTCGATACGACCAACGTCAAGATCTACGCCGATACCAACAACAACGGCGTTTACGATCCCGGCACCGACCTGCCGATCACCTACCTTGACGAAGTCGCGCCCGACACGAGCAGGACCGTGTTCGTCGTGTCGGACATCCCGGTCGCGCAGACAAACGGCCAGGTCGCGGGCATCATCCTTACCGCGCAGGCCGCGGCGGGCGGCACGGCCGGCTCGCAAGGCACGACTCTGACCGCGACGAGCGGCGCCAACACCGCTGGCATCGACACGGTCTTCGCCGACGGCGCGGGTGCGGGCGATTCCGCGAACGACGGCAAGTATGCCGCCAAGGGCGATTACACCGTCTCGGCGCCGGTGCTGACGATCACCAAGGTTAGCACGCTGATCAACGACCCGGTCAACGGCACCACCAATCCCAAGGCGATCCCCGGTGCGACGATCGAGTACTGCATCGTCGTCGCCAACGCGGCTGGTGCGGCGACCGCGCAGTCGCTGGCGGTAAGCGATGCCCTGCCGGCGACAGTTTCGTATGTCTCGGGCTTCGGCATCCTGCTGAACGGCTCGGCGAGCGGCACCGCGCCGAGCTATACCTGCAGCGGCGGCACCGCGGGCGGAACCTACGACACGCCTACGACGACCGTGAGCGGCACGCTCGCCGACCTTGCGGCGGGTTCGACCGAAACGCTGCGCTTCCGCGCCACGATCAAGTAACGCCTATCGGATGGAAGGAGGGACGGCCCATGCCTCACCAGCCTTCCATCCGGCGCTTCGGACCCGGAACAATGATACGGTTCGCTCCCCTCAGGACGGCACTCACCGTCTTGGTGGCGGCAGCGGCGGCATTGGCCGCCGTCGCCCCGGCGAACGCAGGTTCGATCTCCAACACCGCGCACGCCACCTGGTTCGAGGGCGGCCAGACTTACGGAACCGACTCCAATACAGTCGTCTTCGACGTCGCGGCGAAGCCGGTGACCTTGGCCACCTTTGTCGCGGCCCCCGGCAGCGACAGCACGATGTCATACCTGCCCTCGATCTGCCGCGGCACCGCGCAAAGCGCCGAGAGCGCGGCGGGCGTCGTACCGCAGGCCATCTCTGCCAACGCAGTCGCGGGCAGTGCGATCCATCCCGGCGACACTTTCTATTTCCGCATCGACGCGCCCGCCGCCAACCTCGATCCGAACGCGATCGACACGCTTACGGCAGAGATCACCACCAGTGGCGGCGACGCCGAAACGGTCGTCGTGCGCGAGACCGGCGCAAACACCGGCCAGTTCATTGGCGCGATGCCCACGCAGGGCGTTCCGCCCGCACTGGTCCAGCACGATTGCCGGCTCAGCATCGCCGGACAGCAGACCGTCAGCATTTCAGTCCACGGCAACGACAGCACTGCACGCATGGCGATCACTTCGCTCGATGTGCTGGCCGATCCGTTCGGCTATGTTTTCGACAGCGAGGACGGCAGCCCGGTCGATGGCGCCGTCGTGACGCTGGTCGATGCGCTCACTGGCGCTCCGGCCAAGGTCTTCGCGCCCGACGGGGTGACGGGCTGGCCCGCGACCGTGACAACCGGCGGCCTTGTGACCGATGCAAGCGGCGCGACCTTCCAGCTCGATCCGGGCGAGTACCGCTTTCCCCTCACCGCATCCGGTTCCTACCGCGTGGTGGTGAAGCCGCCACAACCCTATACCGCCCCGTCGGGCGTCGGTCCGACGCAGTTCGCCGGATTGACCAAGCCCGGAGGCGGTGCGCTGCAGATCAGCGACGCATCCTACGGCAGGGCCTTTCCCCTGACGTCCGAGGCGCCGATCCAGGTCGACGTGCCGGTCGACAGGCCGGCGGTGGCCGTGAGCCTGGTCAAGAGCGCCTCGCGCGATCGCGCCCAGCCGGGCGACGTCGTGTTCTACACGATCACCGCGACCAACCCCGATGCCGGACATGCCAAACTGGGCGTGGTGGTGATCGATCGTCCGTCGAGCGAACTGCGTCTGCGCAAGGACTCGATCCGCATCGACGGCGCGCAGCCCGCTGCCGGCAGCGTGACCGCCGCGCCCGACGGGCACCGGCTCACCATCAGCCTCGGCACGCTCGCTCCCGCCATGAAGCGGACGATCACCTATGCCATGACCGTTCTGCCCGGCGCTTCGGCGGGGCAGGCGCTCAACACGGCGCAGGTTGCCGACCAGCGGGGTTTGAACGCCTTTGCCAGCGCGGTCGTCCGGATCGATCCCGACCCGCTGGCCGGGCGCATGACGCTGATCGGCCGGGTGACTGCGGGCGGTTGCAGCTGGGACGGCGATCATCCCGGCCTGCCCGGCGTGCGCGTGATGCTGGAGGACGGCAGCTTCGCGATCACCGATGCCGACGGGCGCTATCACTTCGACGGGCTGGTGCCCGGCGATCATGTCGCTGCCGTGGCCGGGCAGACGCTTCCCGAAGGTGGGCGTTTCGTCAACTGCGCCCGCTCCACCCGCAACGCCGGCAGCGCCACGTCGCGCTTCGTCAGCGGACAGGGTGGCAGCCTGGCGGTGGCCGATTTCGCCGCCGAGATCCCAACCGAAGCGCTCAAGGCGCTAATCGAGGCAAACGACGCGCGCCACCGCGCGGAAGCAGTTGAGGAGCCGCAGCCCGGTCCGGTCGTCGCGCCGGCCAAGCCCGGCGAAGCCCCTCGCCTCGATACGCTGGATCGCGCCGAACGGGCCGAGCGCAAGGCCGCGGGCGCGGATACCGACTGGCTCGCGCTTGGCGATGGTCCGCCAGCGTTCCTCTTCCCCGGCCCGGACCATAATCCCCGCGCGCCGGCCGTTCGCGTGGTGATCCGCCACAAACCGGCGCAGAAGGTTCGCCTTTCGGTCGACGGCAAGCCGGTTCCCAACCTCGCATTCGACAGCCTGAAGACGGCGGCCAATGGCCAGTGGGCGGTCAGCATGTGGCGCGGCATCCCGATCGAAGGCGACGTCGCGCATCTCACCGCAGAGGTGGTCGATCCCGACGGGACGGTCGCCGCCAAACTGGCGCGCGACGTGCATTTCCGCGCTATCGCCGTCGATGCGCGGCTCGTTCCCGGCAAGTCGCACCTCGTCGCCGACGGCCGCACCCGCCCGGTGATCGCGATCCAGTTCCTCGACCGCGACGGCAAGCCGGTCCACGCGGGCGTTTCGGGTGACTTCCAGCTCAACGAGCCCTATGAAAGCGCCGCCGCGGTCGATGCCATGCAGGCGCGCGCGCTGACCGGTCAGGGGCACAACACCCCGCACTGGACGGTCGACGGCGACGACGGCGTGGCCCTGATCGAGCTCGCCCCGACGATGGTCAGCGGTGCGCTCCAGCTCGATTTCAACTTCATCGACGGCCAGCAGCGCCGCAAGCGCACGCTCAACGCCTGGGTCGTCCCCGGCGACCAGAAGTGGACGCTGGTGGGCCTTGCCGAAGGCTCGGTCGGCACCAGGACGATTGCCGACGCGATGGAGCGCACCGGCCGCTTCGACAGCGACCTCGGCGACAACGCACGCGTGGCCTTCTACGCCAAGGGCCGCGTGCCGGGCAGCGCGTTGCTCACCCTCGCCTACGACAGCGGCAAGCAGCGCGACGATCAGCAACTGCTTGGTGCGATCGATCCGCGCGCCTATTACACGGTGTTCGCCGATGGCTCGAACCGCCGTTTCGACGCGGCGAGCCGCGACAAGCTCTATGTGCGCATCGAAAGCCGCGCCTTCTACGCGCTGTTCGGCGACTTCGAGGCGGGCTTCAACCAGACCCGGCTCACCCGCTACCAGCGCACCGCAACCGGCGTGAAGGCAGAGGCGCGGCTTGGCGGACTGCATGCCCAGGGCTTCGCCGCCCGGATCGCCTCGGCGCACCGCCACGACGAGATCCAGGGTGCGGGCATTTCGGGCCCCTACGCGCTTTCGAGCCGGGCGATCATCGCCAACAGCGAAACGGTCGTGATCGAAACACGCGACCGCTTCCGGCCCGAGATCGTGGTTTCGAGCCGGACGCTCACGCGCTTCGTCGACTACGACATCGACCTCCTTTCGGGCACGATCACCTTCAAGTCGCCGGTCCTCAGTCGGGATTTCGACCAGAACCCGAACTTCATCGTCTTAGACTATGAAATCGATCAAAATTCATCGGGCGGCCCGCTCAACGCCGGGGCGCGGGTGGACTATACCACCACCGATGGACGGCTGCGCGTGGGGGCAACGGCGGTTTCGGATACCGGCAACGGCGCGCGAACCACGATGGCGGGCATGGACCTCAAGGCTCGCGTTTCGAATTCGACCGAGCTGCGCGCCGAACTTGCCGGCAGCCGCGCGGGCGGCACCACGCGCAACGCGTGGCTGGCCGAGATCGAGCGCCACGACGGCCGGCTCGACCTGCTCGCCTATGCGCGCTCGATGGACCAGGGATACGGCGTGGGACAGTCGACCGGTGCCGAACAGGGGCGCCGAAAATTCGGCCTCGACGCGCGCTATCGCTTCACCGAAGCGCTTTCGGTCACGACCAGCGCCTGGCTCGACGACAGCCTGTCCGACGCGACGCATCGCGAGGCGTTCCAGCTGCAGGGCGAATACCGCCGCGGGCAGGACACCTTCCGCGGCGGTATTTCGACGCTGCGCGACCACCTGGCGGACGGCACGCTCGCCACCTCGACCACGCTCGACGGCGGGGTGAGCCGCAAGTTCCTCAATGACAAGCTCGAGGTCGAGGCCACCGCCAGCGTCGCGCTGGGCAAGGCGGAATCGGTCGACCTGCCCTCGCGCGAGCAACTGACGCTGCGCTATGCGCTCAATTCGAGCGTGCGGCTGATCGGCAGCTACGAGATCGCCAAGGGCAGCCAGCTCGATACCCGCATGGCGCGCGCCGGGTTCGAGCTGACCCCGTGGCGCGGCGGGCGCGTGGTCACCACGCTCGGCAGGCAGGACATCGCCGAACTCGGCACCCGCAGCTTCGCCGCCTTCGGCCTCGCGCAGTCGTTCGACCTTACGCATCACCTTTCCATCGACGCCACGCTCGACAGCAACCGCGCGCTCGGGGGGATCAGCAGCGCGCGTCTGGTCAACCTGCTCCAGCCTGCCGCGAGCGGCGGCTTCCTGAGCCAGGCGGGCACGATCACCGAAGACTTCACCGCGGTGACGCTGGGCGGCAACTGGCGCGCGAAGCGCTGGACCGCCAGCCTGCGCGGCGAATGGCGCGACGGCGAGTTCGCCAAGCGGCGCGGCATGACCTTCGGCGCGATCCGCCAGATGGGCGAAGGCGCGGTCTTCGGATCGGGCGTCACCTGGACCCGCGCGAGCGGCCTGGGCGGGCAGTTCTCCGAAGTGATCGACGGCGCTGTCGCGCTCGCCAACCGCCCCGCCGACCATTCCTTCGCGATGCTCGCCAAGCTCGAATTCCGCAGCGACTACATTGTCAACGCGATGAACGGCAGCGCGGGTGCGGCGGGGCAGACCGCGCTCAACGTCGACGGCACGGCGCGGGCGACCCGCGCGATCGGCAGCGTCTCGTTCAACCTCTCGCCCAGGACACGGCACGACGACGCGTACGTCCAACGCAGCGAGATCGGGCTGTTCGTGGCGATGCGCTACACCTTCGACCGCTATCAGGACTACAACCTTGCCGCGAGCGCGGTGCTGGGCGGCATCGACGCGCATGTCGGGATCGGTTCGCGCGTCGAGATCGGCGGCAGCGCCACGGTCCGCACTATGCCCGGCGACGGCGTCACGCAATTCGCGCTTGGTCCGACGATCGGCGTGGTTCCCGCGCGTGACGTGCTGCTGACCGTCGGCTACAACGTGACAGGCTTTCGCGACCGCGACTTCTCGGCCTCGCGCAACACCAGCAAGGGCGTGTTCGTCGCGCTCAAGGCCAAGTTCGACACCTCGACGCTGAGCTTCCTCGGCCTCGGCCGCTGAGCGCGCATGCGTCGCGTCAGTTGACCCTGGCGTTGATGCTCAGCGTGAAACTGGGAGGTGTGCCGGTCGAGGCGGCCATGGTACCCTTGGGATTGAGGCAGACATAATGCACGTTCGGGTCGTAGGCCGCGGTCGGCGTGTAGGTGCAGGCCGCGAACGAAGTCGGCATCGTCGTCGCGTTGGAATAGCGCAGGTCGGTCGAAGCGGTGAAGGTCAGCCCGCTCGACGGTGAGCCGTCGGTGAAGACCGGCGAAGCGGCAGTGCCGACTGACAATCCGGCGGGAACCTGGTCGATCAACCAGACAGTCCCTGAATCCACGGCAAGATTGCCGGTGTTGCTGACCGCGAAGGTGTAGCGCACGATCGCGCCGGGCACGATCTTGGGATTGGTCGTGCCGTTGACCGGGTCCGAGACGGGAATCGACGTCTTGGCGATGGTCAGCCGCGCGTTCGATGCCAGCCGGGTATTGGTGATGGTGCAGCCGATCACATCTCCGAGCGCCGGACGGATCTTGGCGTTCGCAGGATCGCTGGGCAGACTGGTGGACGATCCGGCATTGGCGTTGGCGCAGGCCATCGTTGCGGAATATTCGTTCAGGCTCGTCGCCCCTGCCCCG
>JAJXVK010000133.1 GCA_021782155.1 Pseudomonadota bacterium | reverse complement strand
GCTCGGCATGCGCCACTTCGACGTGCAGATGGTGGGCGGCATCGTGCTCCACCGCGGCGAGATCGCCGAGATGCGCACCGGCGAGGGCAAGACGCTGGTCGCGACGCTCGCGGTCTACTTGAACGCGTTGTCGGGCAACGGCGTCCACGTCGTCACCGTCAACGATTACCTCGCCCGCCGCGACGCCGAATGGATGGGCCAGATCTACAGGTTCCTGGGCCTGAGCGTTGGCGTGATCGTGCCGAACCTCAACGAGACCCAGCGCCGCGAGGCCTATCACTCGGACATCACCTACGGCACCAACAACGAGTTCGGCTTCGACTACCTGCGCGACAACATGAAGCACGAGCGCAGCCAGCAGGTGCAGCGCGCCTTCAGCTTCGCGATCGTCGACGAGGTCGACTCGATCCTGATCGACGAAGCGCGCACTCCGCTGATCATCTCGGGACCCACCGACGACAAGTCCGACCTCTACATCGCGGTCGACGCGGTGGTGAAGCAGCTGGACGAGGAAGACTACGAGAAGGACGAAAAGCAGAAGAGCGTGATGCTCACCGAGGACGGCGTCGAAAAGATCGAGCGCATGCTCGAGAACGCCGGTCTGCTGGTGGGTTCAAACCTCTACGACGTCGAGAACACCCAGGTGGTCCACCACCTCGATCAGGCCATGAAGGCCGTGATCATGTTCAAGCGCGACATCGACTACATCGTCAAGGACGGCAAGGTCGTCATCATCGACGAGTTCACCGGCCGCATGATGGACGGCCGCCGCTGGTCGAACGGGCTGCACCAGGCGGTCGAGGCCAAGGAAGGCGTGACGATCGAGCCGGAAAACCAGACGATGGCCTCGATCACCTTCCAGAACTACTTCCGCATGTACCCCAAGCTGGGCGGCATGACCGGCACCGCGGCGACCGAGGCGGCCGAGTTCTACGACATCTACAAGATGAACGTGGTGACCATCCCGACCAACGTGCCGGTGAAGCGCGTGGACGAGGAGGACGAGTTCTACAAGAACACGCTCGACAAGTTTGCCGCCATCGCCAAGCTGATCCGCGAGCGCTACGAGACCGGGCAGCCGGTGCTGGTCGGTACCGTCTCGATCGAGAAGTCGGAGCTGCTGTCAGAATTCCTCAACAAGGAAGGCGTCAAGCACAACGTCCTCAACGCCCGCTTCCACGAAATGGAAGCGCACATCGTCGCGCAGGCGGGCCGCCTGGGCGCGGTGACCATCGCCACCAACATGGCGGGCCGCGGCACCGACATCCAGCTCGGCGGCAACTGGGAGTTCCGCGTTGACGACGAGCTGGCCGACATGCCCGAAGGCCCCGAACGCGACGCCGCGGCCGCAAAGATCAAGGCCGAGGTCGCCGAGGAAAAGCAGAGGGTGCTCGACGCCGGCGGCCTTTGCGTGATCGGCACCGAACGCCACGAAAGCCGCCGCATCGACAACCAGCTGCGCGGCCGTTCGGGCCGCCAGGGCGACCCGGGCATGAGCAAGTTCTACCTTTGCCTGGAAGACGACCTGCTGCGCATCTTCGGCCCCGACACGCTGTTCGCCAAGATGATGAACGCCAACCTCGAGGACGGCGAGGCGATCGGGTCGCGCTGGCTGTCGAAGGCGATCGAGACCGCGCAGAAGAAGGTGGAGGCGCGCAACTACGACATCCGCAAGCAGGTCGTCGAATACGACGACGTGATGAACGACCAGCGCAAGGTGATCTACGAACAGCGCGCCGACATCATGGATGCCGATGCGGTCGACGATGTCGTGGTCGACATGCGTCACGATACGATCAACGCGATGGTCGGCGCCGCCTGTCCTCCGGGATCGTACCCCGAACAGTGGCACATCGACGGGCTCAAGGAAGGCGTGGCCAGCGTGCTGGGCATCGAGGCGCCGATCGACGACTGGATGACCGAGCATTCGCTCGAACCCGAACTGATCGAGGAGCGGCTCGTCCAGCTGGCCGACGACAGGATGGCGGCCAAGGTCGAGAGCTTCGACCTGGCGTCGTGGAAGGGGCTTGAGAAGTCGGTGCTGCTCGAACGGCTCGATCACCACTGGAAGGAGCATCTCTCGACGCTCGACGCCTTGCGTCAGGTCGTGTTCCTGCGCGCCTATGCGCAGAAGCAGCCGATCAACGAATACAAGCGCGAGGCCTTCAGCCTGTTCGAGCGCATGATCGAAGCGATCCGCGAGGACGTGACGCGCATCCTGATGACCGCCGAATTCCGTATGACGGCGCCCGAGGACCTGGCCTTGCCTGAACTGCCCGATTTCCTCACCAGCCATGTCGATCCGTTCACCGGCGAGGACGACTCCGGTGTCGTGCCGGGCGCGTCGGTCATGCTCGACGCGCTGGGCACCCAGGCCATGCTTGCGTCTCGGCCAGGCGAGGGCGATCCCTATGCCGGCATGGGAATCAGCCGCAACGCGCCGTGCCCGTGCGGCTCGGGGCAGAAGTACAAGCACTGCCACGGCGCCCTGGCCTGACGCTTCCGTAGAACGAGTCCATGATCGCCCCCGCCGCGCTCCCCGCGCGGCGGGGGTTTTGCCGTGCGCCGCGGCACAGCGCGAATGGGGGGAGCCGGTGAGAACGATTCTCACAAGCGTTTGACATCGAGGCGGCGGGGTTGGTAGTTACAGCCAAAACGAATGTGATGCGGGGCCGCATTTCGAACTCATACCTCAGGGGCTCAACAATGCGGTACCACGGCACGGCGAACCAGCGCCGGAGCACCTATTCCGCGCTCGCGGCGATGGCCTTCGCGGTTCCCGCTATCCTCCCCTTGACGGCACATGCGCAGGCGGTCGCGGGCGTCCCGACCCGCGACGAACTCAAGGGGATCACGCAGCCCGCCCCCGAAGCGCGCCCTGAACTCAAGATTTCCGGGGGAATCGAGCGCTCGCCCTGCGCACTGGCCGACCCCAGGTTCGCAACCATCACGGTCACCATCAATTCGGTCGATTTCCATGGACTGAAGGAAGTCTCGGCCGAGGAGCTCGCGCCCGCCTGGCAACCGTTCGCCGGAAAGCCGCAGCCCGTCTCGGTGATCTGCGAGATCCGCGACGCGGCGGCGACGATCCTGCGCGAAAAGGGCTACCTGGCCGCCGTCGAAGTGCCGACCCAGCGTATCGAGAACGGCTACGTGCGGCTCGAAGTGCTCTACGCGCGAGTCACCGCGATCCGCGCGCGCGGCGAGACGCGCGGCGCCGAGGCGAAGCTCGAGGACTACCTCGGCCGGCTGACGCAGGACGAGGTGTTCAACCGCTATCGCGCCGAGCGCTACCTCCTGCTGGCGCGCGACCTGCCGGGCTACAACGTCCAGCTCACCCTGAAGCCGGCCGGAACCGGCCCCGGCGATCTCGTCGGCGAGGTCACCGTGCTGCGCCGACCCTACGTGCTCGACTTCACCGTGCAGAACCTTGCTGCCGAAGCGACGGGGCGCTGGGGCGGGCAACTGCGCGCGCAGGTGTTCGGGCTGACCGGCATGGGTGACGTGACCTCGCTGTCGTACTACGCAACATCGGACTTCAGGGAGCAGCACATCGTCCAGGCCAGCCACGAGTTCCGCCCGGGCTCGGAAGGCCTGGCGATCGGCGGGCAGTTCACTTACGCGTGGACCAGGCCTGACATCGGGGCGACCGGCGGTGCGGCGCTCGATGCGCGCACGCTGTTCGCCAGCCTCTATGCCAGATACCCGGTCCGGCGCTCGCAGGGCGAGAACCTGTGGGTTGCGGGAGGGTTCGACCTCGCCAACCAGGACGTCGGCTTCATCGGTCCGCTGACGCGCGACAAGCTGCGCGTACTGTGGGCGAAGCTCGATTTCGACGCGATCGACCTGCGCCACCGCGCCCCGCGCTGGCGGGTCAGCGGCACCGTCGAACTGCGCCAGGGGCTCGATGCGCTCGGCGCGACGCGCACCTGCGTGGGCCTGGGTTGCCCGGTTGGGGCCATCCCCACCAGCCGCTTCGACGGTTCGCCCGGCGCTTCGGTGATCCAGGCCGAGGGCGATCTTGAAGTAAGCCCCGGTGCAGGCATCGCCTTCGCCCTGCAGCCGCGCGCGCAATATGCCTTCAAGCCGCTGCTCTCGTTCGAGGAGTTCGCGGCGGGCAACTACACGCTCGGACGCGGTTACGATCCGGGCACGCTGACCGGAGACAGCGGCTTGGGCGCCGCGTTCGAGGTTCGCGGACCGCGCTTCGACCTCAGGAAGGGAAGCGACGCGATGGTCCAGCCCTATGCCTTCTTCGACGCGGCGTGGGTGTGGAACAAGGGCACGAGCGGCGCCCAGCGACTGACTTCGGCCGGCGCGGGGCTGCGCAGCGCCTGGAGCGACCGCTTCCGGCTCGATGCCAACATCGCCGTTCCGCTTGAGGCGACGGGCCTCCAGACGCGCCGCCCGCCGGTCCGCTTCCTGGTCTCGCTGACCACCCGCCTGCTGCCCTGGGGGATCAACTGATGGCTACCGCCCGCAAGCGCTCGCGCAAGGACGCGGCGATCGCCTCTTCGCTGGCGATCGCGGTTTCACTGGTCTCGGGCGCAATGATCGCGCATGCCCAGTCGTTCAATGTCACTGGCTATGGCGTCCCGGCCGGCTCGGCGACAGTCTTTGCAGGCTCCGGCACCACCGATATCCAGGTCCTGTCCCAGGACGCGGTGATCAACTGGACGCCGAGCGACACCGCGACTGGCGGCGGTCCGATCATCTTCCAGGGGGTGGGGACAACCGCGACCTTCACCGGCAACACCGGCTTCACCGTGCTCAACCGCATCGTGCCGACCGACCCGACCCGCCCGATCGAGTTCGACGGAACGGTGCTGAGCCAGGCCGGATTCGTCTCCGGCCCCCCGGTGACCGGCGGCACCGTGTTCTTCTACAGCCCCGGCGGCATCATCCTCGGCAGGACGGCGGCCTTCGACGTCGGCAACCTGGGACTGACCACCTCTGACGTCACCTATACCGCCACAGGTTCCTTCGGCGGCGCCAACGGCACGGTCGTGTTCCAGAAGGCGGCGCAGCCCGGCGCGGCGGTGAAGGTAGCGTCAGGGGCGCAGGTCAGCGCGCTGAACGCCGGGTCCTACGTCGCGATGGTGGCACCTTCAGTGACCAACAACGGTACGATTACCGTCAATGGCTCGGCCGCGCTGGTAGCCGCCGAGGGCGCGACGATCAACTTCTCGCCCGACGGGCTGTTCAACATCCAGGTCGACGTCGGCTCGACCGCGGGTGCGAACGCGCTGATCAACACAGGGACGATCACGGGTGCGGCCGGGACCGGCCTGACCCAGAGCCACCGCATCTATTTCGTGGCGGTGCCCAAGAACACAGCGATCGGCATGGTCATCTCGCAAGGCAGCCAGCTCGGCTTCGCTGTCGCGGGTGCCGCCGATACCGACGGCAACGCGGTAATCCTGTCGGCCGGCGGCGACATCGCGGGCGGGAACGCGCTGAAGACCAGCGCGGCCGGAAACACGCAGCCCGCTTCGGTTCTGATCTCCAACACCGCAGGGACAATCGGCTTCACATCGACGGTGAAGGCCAACGGCACGACGTTCAACCTCTCGAACAGCGGCACGACCAGCTTCGCTGCGAACCTCGATGCGACGGGGGCGGATTCGGCGTCGCTTCTTTCTGCGGGCAGCGGCTCGATCAAGATCGCGGGCAACCTTTCGCTGGTCACCGACAGCAGCACGACGAACCTCGCTGCGCCGGACGATGGCGGGATAGCGTCGTTGCAGGCACAGAACGGCGGCACGGTGACCGTTACCGGCAATGCGCTGGTTTCAGCCTCGGCCTCGCATGACAAGAACGGCGACGGCGCAATCACCGGCGGATCGGCGCAAGTCGGAAGCGCGGGGGCAGGCGCATCGGTAAGCATCGGCGGAGTGCTCACGGTCGATGCCAGCGCGCAGGACCGCGGGGCCAACGGACCTGCCGGGCTCGCGGCAACTGGCGGCAACGCGACCATCTACGGGATAGGCGGAGGTTCCGTGGGCGTTTCGGGACAGGCCTCGATCAACGCAGATGCCGCCGCCGTGTCGTCGCGAGCCTCGACCGGCGGCCAGGCCCTGGCCTATGTTCAGGACGGCGGATCGTTTTCACTTTCCAACCTGACGGCATCGGCCAACGCCGCCAGCAATCTGGCCGTCGTCGCCAGTGCGCCAGGAGGCCTGGCCACAGGCGGAATCGCGTCGGTTTCGGCCCAGGGCACGGCGAGCACCGTCAACATTTCCGGGGGGACGAACCTCTCGGCGACGGCAATGGGCGGGGCGGGGAGCTGCGTTGCCTGCACCAGCGATGGCGGCCTTGCCACCGGCGGCACCGTCAGCGTCAAGATCTCTGCGGCGGCGCACACGGTGACAATCGGGGCGATCGGTCTGGACGCGAGCGCCTTTGGCGGGTCGGGAAGCGGCGGCGACGGCGGTGCGGCGAGCGGCGGTACCGCCAGGCTCATCAACGCCGGCGGAACGGTTACGATCACGGACGGCCTGTCCGCCTTTGCAGACGCCTACGGCGGACAGGGAACCGGCGGCGCGCTCACCACGGGCGGCGCGGCGAGCGGCGGGACGGCGGCCATCGCGACGAGCAATTCGGGAACCACCACGTTCGACACCGGCGTTATCGCCTATGCGCTGGGCGTTGGCGGCTCGCAGCTGGCGGGCGGGGTCGGCGGCACGGGCCAGGGCGGCTCGATTTCCGTGACCACCTACAATTCGGGCAGCATGGCATTCGCCGGAGCGGTCTCGCTCTATGGCGCGGGGACCGGTGGATCGTCCACGGCGGCCGGCGGTACCGGCGCGGCCGGTACTGGTGGCAATGTCAGGCTTGCCGGCGACGGCGGAACGCTCACCGTGAACGGCGACGCCTTTGCCGATGCCTCGGGCGGCGGCGGGCTTGGCGACCAGTCGACCGGTGCCGGCAGCGGCGGCGCGGGCTCCGGCGGCACCGCGCTGATCGGATCGGACGGAGAATACGGCAGCAACACCGCGTTCACCGCGGGATCGTTGGACGTGACCGGTGCGGCCACCGCGCTTGCGTCGGGCAGCGGCGGCTCGGGCGGGACCGGCGGAGCGGGGCTTGGCGGAAGCGCGACGGTCCTTGCGCGATTCGGGCAGGCGACGCTCGGCGGTACCCTCGTCAGCGCGGTTGGATATGGCGGCGCGGGGATCGCGGGCGGAACCGGAGGCAGCGGCACTGGCGGACACGCCACTGTCGCGGCGTACAATTCTCTATCCGGCAGTTCCACGCTGACGACCGGCGCGCTCTCCGTGGCGGTCGACGGATTCGGCGGCGCTGGCGGCGCGGGTTTTGCGGTCGGCCAGGCGGGCGGCGCGGGTGGCGCGGGCTCCGGCGGCGATGCCTCGGTGGTCGGATCGGCCGGCAACGGAACGCTGAACGCGGCCGGAGTTGCGGAAAGCGCCAATGGGACCGGCGGCGCCGGCGGCGCAGGCTACGCGGGAACGGGCTCCGGCGGCGATGGCGGGCTTGGCGGCGACGGCACCGGCGGCAGCCTGCAGGCCGGCTCGCAGAGCGGCATCGCGACGCCCGCCAACACCGGTTCGGCGTCCTATGCCTCGATCCAGATGCTGGCGCAGGGCATTGGCGGTATCGGGGGAGCGGCCGGCACCGGCACCAGTACGACGGGTATCGGTGGCAACGGCGGCACCGGCGACGGCGGCGGGACGACGCTGCTCGTAAGCGGATCGCCGGTGACGGTCACCGGGAACGTTGTCATGAACGCCGATGGCACCGGCGGCGCAGCGGGCACGGGCGCGCCGGCCACGATCACCGGCGGCGCGACCGTCAGCAAGGCGGGCGGACCCACCATGGTCGCGGGCGCGAAGCTGATCGTCACCAGCCGGTTCCTGCAGCCCTCTCAGCGTGGTTCCCTGACCGTTGGGGGTTCGATCACCGGCACGGCGATCGCGACCGATGGCGCAGGCTTCCAGTCGGCCTTGACAGCGTTGGGCAGCGATCCCGTCGGAGTGATCATCACCAACAGCGACGTCAACGTGACGGGCGGCCTCGACCTCTACGGCTCGGCCAACCAGGTGATCGCCGGCGCGACCCCCGCGACGGTCGATATCAGCGGTTCGACCGCGAATTTCGGCACCGGCTTCGCGTTCAACACGATTGGCGATCTCACGCTCAATCTCGACTCGAGCAACCTCGTCGCCGACAGCATCGACATGGGGGCGACCAACTGGATCCTCGGCCCCGTGCCCACGGTCGCCGGCACGCTGGTCGCGGGCAGCGGGCTTCGGCTCTATACCACGCAGGACCTCGTTACCTATGCCAACCTCCAGACGTCCTTCGACACGGCGCTGAGCGCGCCCGGCACGATCCTGCTCGGCAATGTCTCCACCAACAATCACGTGTTGAACGTCCAGTCGGCGGGCAGCTCGATCACGCTCGGCAACGTGGCCGTGAGCGACCTGACGGTGCAGGCGCCGCTCGACGTCCTGCTCGGCACGATCTCGGCCACCGGGTTCGTCGGCATCTCTTCGGGGACCGGCCT
>JAJXVK010000132.1 GCA_021782155.1 Pseudomonadota bacterium | reverse complement strand
GGCGGTCTCAACCCCGACCTGCGCCACTCGGTCTACATCGGTTCGCTCGACGGCATGAAGTCGATCGTGCTCGACGGCGCCAAGCACGAGAACGGGATGGTCTCGTTCAAGTCGGCACTGAGCTCGCAGGACGTCGACGACATCCGTCTTTACGTGATCAAGCGCGCCAACGAGGACAAGGCGCTCGAACAGCAAGGCAAGTGACACCCGCCCGCTGCGGTTTCCCATCGGGGCGGCCGCAGCGGCGTGATACCATGGACCGCAACCCGTTCCCGGCGCCCCCCCGGCCGGAGACCCTGATGGAGAGTAACGATGGCTGAACGCTACAAGAACCTGATCGACGGCGAGATGGTCGAGACCACCGCCACCATGGAAGTCCTCAATCCCGCCAACGAGCAGGTGATGGGGCTCGTCCCCTCCTGCGGCGAGTCCGAGCTCGACCGCGCCGTCGCCGCCGCGCGCAAGGCCTTCAAGACCTGGTCGAAGACCCCGGTCGACGACCGCCGCGCGGTCATCAACAAGCTGGCCGACGCGATCGAGCAGAACTTCGAGGAACTCTACCGCCTGCTGACCGCCGAGCAGGGCAAGCCCCATGCCCAGGCGCAGATGGAAATCGGCGCCGCGTCCGCGATCATGAGGGCGCAGGCCTCGCTCAACCTCGACGAGA
The DNA here is from genome assembly GCA_021782155.1 of Pseudomonadota bacterium. Classification (GTDB taxonomy): domain Bacteria; phylum Pseudomonadota; class Alphaproteobacteria; order Sphingomonadales; family Sphingomonadaceae; genus Novosphingobium. The sequence continues at coordinate 7,883 of JAJXVK010000132.1, read as the reverse complement.
CGATCAACGAGGACAGCGACGAGCGCCTCAGCCGCACCCGCCGCGTGCCGGTGGGCGTGGTCGCCGGCATCGTGCCGTGGAACTTCCCGGTGCTGATGGCGGTGCAGAAAATCGCGCCCGCGCTGCTTTCGGGCTGCACGATCGTGCTCAAGCCGTCGCCGTTCACTCCGGTGACCACGCTGCGCATCGCCGAGCTGTGGAAGGACATCGCGCCCGCCGGCACTGTCAACATCATCACCGGCGAAGACAGCCTCGGCCCGCTGATGACCGCGCATCCGGACATCGACAAGATCACTTTCACCGGCTCGACCGCGACCGGCAAGAAGATCATGGAAGGCGCCTCGAAGGACCTCAAGCGCATCACGCTCGAACTCGGCGGCAACGACGCCTCGATCGTGCTGCCCGATGCCGACGTGGCGAAGGTGGCCGAACAGCTGTTCTGGTCGAGCTTCACCAACGCCGGCCAGATCTGCGTCGCGGCCAAGCGCATCTACATCCACGAGGACATCTATGACGAGCTGAGCAAGGCGATCGCGGACTATGCCAGGACCGTGGTCGTGGGTGACGGCGCCCAGCAGGGCACCGGCGTCGGCCCGATCCAGAACAAGAAGCAGTTCGACCGCGTTTGCGAGCTGATCCAGGACGCCAGGGACAACGGCTACAAGTTCCTCGTCGGCGGCAACGTCGATCCCTCGGGCTCGGGCTACTACGTGCCGATCACCATCCTCGACAACCCGCCCGAAGACGCGCGGATCGTTGCCGAGGAGCAGTTCGGCCCGGTCATGCCGCTGATGAAGTTCTCGACCACCGATGAAGTGATCCAGCGCGCCAACGCCAGCGACTATGGCCTTGCCGGTGCGGTGTGGACCGGCGACCCGGCCAAGGGCGTGGAAGTGGCCGAGCAGCTCGAAACGGGCACCGTCTGGGTCAACGAGTTCCTCCACCTTTCGCCGTTCGCTCCGTTCGGCGGCCACAAGAAGTCGGGCTTCGGCGCCGAATACGGCGTCGAGGGGCTGAAGGAGTTCACCTACACGCAGGTGATCACCGTCAAGAAGGACGCCTTCGCCTGATCGGGTGGCGCCTGATCGAATGACCTCAAGCAGCGGGGGGCGGCCTGCGCGCCGCTCCCCGTTTTCGCAAGTGCCCCGGAGAATACCATGCCCATCGACCTGTCCAAGATCGAGGCGATCGACGTCCACGTCCACGCCGAAGTCTCGTGCCACGATCCCGAAGACCCGGTGATGGGCCAGTTCTTCGATGCCGCCTCGGCCTATTTCAAGGCCCCGCGCGAGCGCCCGAAGATGCCCGAGATCGTCGAGATCTACCGCGAGCAGCGCATCGCCTTCTGCCTGTTCACCGTCGATGCCGAGTGCGGCATGGGCGCCAGGCGCGTCTCCAACTACGAGATCGCCGAGTTCGCCGCGAAGAACGACGACATCTGCATCCCCTTCGCCTCGATCGATCCGCACAAGGGCAAGCTGGGCGCGCGCGAGGCGCGCGACCTTGTCGAGAACCATGGGGTCAGGGGCTTCAAGTTTCACGGCATCGCGCAAAACGTCGATCCGGGCGACCGCGTCGGCTACCCGATCTACGAGGTCATCGCCGAGCACAAGCTGCCCGCGATCTTCCATACCGGCCATTCGGGCATGGGCACCGGCATGCGCGGCGGCGGCGGCATGCACCTCAAATACGGGCAGCCGATGCTGGTCGACGATGTCGCGGTCGATTTTCCCGACATGAAGATCATCCTCGCGCACCCGAGCTGGCCGTGGGTGGATGAAAGCCTGTCGATGGCGCTGCACAAGGACAACGTGTTCATCGACCTGTCGGGCTGGTCGCCCAAGTACTTCGCGCCGCAGATCATCCAGTACGCCAACACCCAGCTGCGCAAGAAGATGATGTTCGGCTCCGACTTCCCGCTGATCCATCCCAAGAAGTGGATCGAGGCGGCGAAGACCGTCGGCTTCAAGGACGAGGTCATGCCGGGAATCATGAAGGACAACGCCGCGCGCGTGCTCGGCCTGGTCTGACGGGGGACGCGCCGTGCCAGCCGATCCCACCGACATCCGCGGCTGGCAGCGGCTTGACGAACGGACCACCACCTCGGGGCGGCTCGAGGCGGCGGACGTCGACCGGCTCGCCGCGATCGGGGTGGCCCGCGTGATCAACCTCGCGCTCGCCGACCATCCCGAGGCTCTGGCGGATGAGGGCGAACGGCTGACGGCGCGGGGGATCGCCTACACGCACATCCCCGTGCCGTTCGACGCGCCGGACGAGGCGCACTTCGCGGCGTTTCGCGCCGCGCTCGATGAAGGGGAAGGGGCGGTCCACGTCCACTGCATCATGAACTGGCGCGTCTCGGCCTTCTTCTACCGCCTCAACCGCGATCATCGCGCGATGGACGAAGGCGCGGCGCGCGCGCTGATGCACGCGCAGTGGGCGCCCGAGACGAGCGAGGACCCGCGCGCAGCGACATGGGCCCGCTTCATCGGGCTGGAGAGCGAATGATGGATTTCACCGGACGCCACGTCGTCGTCACCGGCGCCTCGACCGGGATCGGCCACGCCACCGCCGGGCGCATCCATGCCGCAGGCGGCAAGGTCACGCTGATCGCGCGCAGCGCGGGCAGGCTCGCCGCCGCCTGCGAGGAACTGGGGACGCGCGCCGCATGGGTCGCCGCCGACGCGGGCGACAAGGCGCAGCTGATCGCCGCGCTCGACGAAGCTGTCGAAGTCAGCGGTCCGATCGACGGCCTGTTCCTCAACGCCGGAACCGGAGGCGGGTTCGCGCCTGTTTCCGCCTACGACGACGAGGTGTGGGACGCGGTCATGGCGGTGAACCTCAAGGGTCCGTTCTGGGCGATCGCGCACGTGCTGCCGCAGATGGCGGAGCGCGGGGGCGGGGCGATCCTCGTCACCGGCAGCCTCGCGTCGGAGCGCGGCATGGCGAACAACGTCGCCTATGTCGCCAGCAAGCACGCGGTGCTGGGGCTTGCCCGCGCGGTCGCGCTCGAAGGCGGGCCGCAGGGCGTGCGCTGCAACTGCGTGGTGCCCGGCTTCATCGAGACGCCGATGCTCGACGCGCTGCCGCCCGAGGCCTGGGAGACGATGGCCGCGCGCGTGCCGCAGCGCCGCACGGGCAAGGCGGAGGAGCTGGCCGAGGTCGCCGCCTTCCTGCTGTCGGACGCCGCCAGTCATGTGAACGGGCAGAGCTGGGCGGTCGATGGCGGCGTTCTGGGAACACTGGAAGTCTGAGGGAGAGAGGCGCGATGGCGCTCAAGTACTACCACGCCGAACCGCTGGCGAATTCCTTGAAGTCGATGGTGCCGCTCAAGGAAAAGGGCCTCGCCTACGAGAGCGTCTATGTCGACCTGCACAAGTTCGAGCAGCACTCGGACTGGTTCGTGGCGATCAATCCCGAAGGCCAGGTGCCGGTGCTCGACCATGACGGCACGATCATCACGCATACCACGGTGATCAACGAATACCTCGAGGACGCCTTCCCCGACGCGAACCCGGCCGATGGGCCGCTGCGTCCGCGCGATCCGGTCGGCGCGGCGCGGATGCGGTATTGGAACAAGTTCGTCGACGAGCACGTGATGAATTACGTCTCGATGCACGGCTGGCACCGCCTGGTCGGCGTGATTGCGCGCAACATCGACAGCGGCGACTTCGAGGAACTGATGGCCCACGTGCCGCTGCCCGACCAGCGCAAGAAATGGATGACCGCGCGTTCGGGATTTTCCGAGGCCGACCTCGCGCATGCGACCGAGAAGGTCGAATACGCGCTCGCCAAGGTCGAGAAGCAGCTGGGCGAGACGGCCTGGCTGGCGGGCGACAGCTACACGCTCGCCGACATCAACTTCTTCTCGCACTGCGGGATGATGGTGGAGCGCATGTTCCCCGAGATGGAAATCGCCAAGCGCGCTCCGCGGCTCGTCGCGTGGCGCGAGAAGATGAAGGCGCGCCCCGCCGTCGCAGAAGCGCTCAAGAGCGAGGACCGCACCGCGCCGGGTCTGCGCACATGGTCGGGAGATCGCTGATGCTGGCGGAAATCATCGATGGGCGCGCTCTGGCGCGCAAGGTGCTGGCCGAAGTGGCCGAAGGCGCGAAGACGCTCGACCGGCCGCCGGGGCTCGCGGTGATCATCGCAGGCGAGGATCCCGCAAGCCACGTCTACGTGCGCACCAAGGTCAAGCGCGCGGAGGAACTGGGTTTCCTTACCGAGAAGATCCAGCTTCCCGCCGACTGCGGCGAGGCGCGGGTGCTCGAAGAGATCGCCAAGCTCAACAGACGCGACGAGATCGACGGCATCCTCGTCCAGCTGCCGTTGCCCGAAGGCATCAACACGCTGCGCGTGATGGCGGCCGTCGACCCGGCCAAGGACGTCGACGGCCTCCATGCGCTCAACGCCGGGCGGCTGACGCAGGGTTCGGGCGGGCTGATCCCGTGTACGCCATTGGGCTGCATGAAGATCATCAAGTCGGTGATCCCCGACCTCACCGGCAGCCACGCGGTGGTGATCGGCAGCTCGAACATCGTCGGCAAGCCCATGGCGGCGCTGCTGCTGGAAGAGCACGCCACGGTCACCCAGTGCCACATCCATACCCGCGACACGCAGTTCGTGTGCCGGGGCGCGGACATCATCGTCTCGGCGGTGGGCAAGCCGGGCCTCGTGCGCGCCGACTGGATCAAGCCGCGCGCGGTGGTGATCGACGTCGGCACCACCCGCGTGCCCAGGGCGGACGGAAGCGGCTACACATTGAAGGGCGACGTCGATTTCGACGAGGCGGTCAAGGTCGCGGGCGCGATCACGCCGGTGCCGGGCGGGGTCGGGCCGATGACCATCGCCTGCCTGATGGAAAACACGCTCACCGCGGCAAAGATGCGCAAGGAAGTGAAGGAACACGCATGGCCGGTTTTGTCCTGATCCACGGGTCGTGGCACGGCGGCTGGTGCTTCGATCCCGTCGCCGAGATCCTGCGCGGGCGCGGGCACACCGTCGTCGCGCCGACGCTTCCGGGCATGGGCGGCACGGCGCAGGAGATGGCTGCGGTCACGCTCGACTCATGGGGCGAATTCGCCGCGCAGCATTGCCGCGAGATGCGCGCGGCGAATGTCGGGCCGGTCGTGCTTGCCGGACACAGCCGGGGCGGGCTGGTGGTCAGCACCGCCGCCGAGATCGCGCCGGAAGCGATCGACGCGCTGGTCTACATCTGCGCGATGATGCTTCCCGACGGCATGAGCCGGGCCGAGTTCAAGGAGCTCGAAGGCCCGAACCCCGCCTTCGACGCGATCATCTCCAGGATCCACGACGGAGTGGCGACGGTGGCCGATCCCGGGCACGCCGCCGAGGTCTTCGCGCAGGTCTCGCCGCCCCGGCTGGTCGCCGCCGCGCTGCCGCGCCTCGTCGCCGAACCGCATGGTCCCCGCTCGCAGAAGCTGCACCTGACGAGGGAGCGTTGGGGCAGTCTGCCGCGCACCTACGTCGAGTGTACGCTCGACCGCACGATCCCGATCGACAGCCAGCGCAGGATGCAAAGCTACTCGCCCGGCGCGAAGGTGGTGACGCTGGAAGCCGATCACAGCCCCTATCTGTCGAGGCCGGTGGAGCTTGCCGACGCGCTGGAAGGTGCGATACCCTGGGGCTAGGGTGCCGCGCAGCTTGGGAGACATGGCGATGTTCGAGGTCCGCTTGAGCCCGCACGGAGAGTTCGACAATTCGGCGCGCGCTTATGACCATATCACGGTCGAGCCGATCGCGGCGGCGATGGGGGCCGAGATCAAGGGCGTGCAGGTTGCGAGCCTGTCCGACGCCGCCTTCGCCGAACTGCGGGACGCGCTGTGGCGGCACAAGATGGTGTTCCTCTCCGACCAGACGATCACCCACGCCGACCACGAGGCCTTCGGCGCGCGCTTCGGCGACTTCGCGGTCGATGCCTACACGCAAGGCGTGGAAGGGCACCGCAATGTCCATCCGCTGATCAAGGAGGCCGATACGCGCAGCAAGGCGCTGTTTGGCAGCGGCTGGCATACCGACAGCCCGTTCCTCGACGAGCCGCCCTCGGTGACGATCCTGCGCTCGGTCGAAACGCCGCCCTACGGTGGCGACACGGTGTGGGCGAACAGCGCGCTCGCCTACCGCATGCTCAGCCCGGCGATGCAGGAGATGCTGCGTCCCCTGAAGGTCCACATGTCGGCGCGTGCCAACGCCTGGACGCAGGAGAAGGTCAGCGGGAAGGCGCTCGCCTTCGCCAGCGACGAACGCCGCTGCGCCGCGTTCGAGGGAAATCTCCACCCGCTGGTGCGCACGCATCCGATCACCGGCGAACGCGCGCTCTATGTCGACGAGGTCTACGCGATCGGGATCGACGGGATGGCGTTCGAGGAAAGCCGCCCGATCATCCAGTTCCTCACCCGCCACATCACCCAGCATGCCTTCACCTGCCGGCTGCGCTGGAAACCGGGGATGATCGCGATGTGGGACAACCGCACCGCGCTGCACCTGGCGGCGAACGACTACGACGGCTTCCGCCGCGAGATGTACCGCACGACGATGGTAGGCGAACGCCCTGCCTGAAGCGGGACATCCAAGCCCTCTGGGCCGACCGATCGGGTGAATCCGCGAAGATAACTCCGCATCAACCATTACAGGCTAGTCTGTGTTGACCACGACTGTCGGAGGGCTTCGGGTGGAAACGATCACCATCGACGGCATGGACGAAGATGCTTTTCGGCATTCGGTCGAAGACATGCTGCGCCATGACCAGATCGATCAGGCGGTTGAGAGGCTTCGCGGCCTGCTCGAGCCCTACGCGGGCGGCATCCTGCCGTCGCGCTTCCTCGACGTGTCGAGCGACGACGTGGAATTCGGCGGATGGCAGAAGCTGGCCGACCGCCTGCACAACCATGACCGGCCCAGCCACGCCATCTCGGCGATCGCGGTCACGCTCGCCGATGCGCGGTCACTGGGCGGGCCCGGTCCGCGCGGCGGGCGCATGGCGCCGTTCATCAAGACCTTCTACTTCAGCGACGAGGCCTATCCCTTTTCGATCGCGACGCGCGCCGACCTGCTCGACGGCTACACCCGCGACGGTTTCGAATGGGAGGCCGACTACCAGGCAACCGACGCCACGCTGTCGATCCATGGGCTCGACGACGTCTATGGCGCGATCGTCGAACTCGAGGACCGCCTGCTGGCCAGTCCGGCGCCGGGCGAGGACGAGATCCGCGCCGGAACGATCGGGGCCTGCTATCTCGCGGCGCTGATCCACCAGTCGCTGCGCCGGACGATCCGCGAGAAGGGGCTGCCGCGCGCGATGTGCGTGCTGGCCGCGTGCGACGGGGTCTACCCGTTCTTCGACGCGCCCGTCGCGGGGAGCGATGAGACGGCTCCCAGGACCGCGGCAGCGGACGCGGGCGAGCTGCGGGACGACGATGAGGCGAACGATCTGGCCGCCGCGCCGGTCGCGGAAATCCCGGGCGAGGAGGCGCATGGCGAAGCGAGCCTGCTCGATCTCGTCTCGCACAAGGGCAAGAAGATGCCCGTGCTCGTGCTGGCGGAAGACGACGCGCGCGAAGCGACGCGGATCACCGCGATGGCCGGCGCCGAACAGCTTGGCGCGAACGAACACATCCTCGAGGAACTGATGCAGGCGCTGGTCCCGGCGGAGGTTGCCGGGGACATGGCGCTCGGCGAGGATCCGGACTGGGGTGCGTTCGACGGCCCGGATCATGCATCCGCTTCGGGAGATGTCCCCCACGGTCCGGCCGGGTTCGCCTGGGAAGCCGGTGGTGACGTCCTGCTGCCGCCCGATGCGCTCGACCGGCCGGCAGACGTTCCCGAACCTGCCGTTCCCGTCGAGAAGTCAGATGCCAGCGAGG
>JAJXVK010000131.1 GCA_021782155.1 Pseudomonadota bacterium | reverse complement strand
CCACGCAGCGCTTCATCTGGTCGGAAGAGACCGCGCGCGCCGATTGCGTGCGCCTCATGCCCTTCGGCCTCTCGATGGTGGGGCCAGTGATCTACACCTTCGGCACGCCCGAGCAGAAGGCGAAGTACCTGCCGCGCATCCTTTCGGGCGAGGACTGGTGGTGCCAGGGCTACTCCGAACCGGGCTCGGGTTCGGACCTCGCTTCGCTGCGCACCCGCGCGGTGCGCGACGGCGACCACTACGTGATCAACGGCCAGAAGACCTGGACCACGATGGCGCAGCACGCCGACTGGGGCTTCTTCCTCGTGCGCACCGATCCGGACGCCAAGCAGCAGGAAGGCATCAGCTTCCTGCTCATCGACATGAAGACGCCGGGCATCACCGTGCGCCCGATCATCACGCTGGGCGGCGAGCACGAAGTCAACGAGGTCTGGCTCGAAGACGTGCGCGTGCCGTTAGAGAACCGTGTCCACGAAGAGAACAAGGGCTGGACCTGCGCCAAGTTCCTGCTCGCGCACGAACGTACCGGGATCGCGGGCGTCGCTTCGTCGAAGCGTGGGGTCGAGAAGATCAAGGCGATCGCATTGAGCGAGATGGACGGCGACAAGCCGCTGCTCGCCAACCCCTTCTTCCGCCGCAAGGTGGCGGAACTGGAGATGGACCTCACCGCGCTCGAATATACCGAACTGCGCACGCTGGCGGGCGCGGCCCAGGGCAAGCCGCCGGGTCCGGAATCGAGCCTGCTCAAGATCAAGGGTTCGGAAATCCAGCAGCGGCTGACCGAACTCGCACTCGAGGCGGCAGGCCACTATGGCGCGCCCTATTTCCGCAGCTTCGGCGAGGGCGACAACGAGCACCCGATCGGTCCCGACTGGGCGCAGCGCACCGCGCCAACCTATTTCAACACGCGCAAGACCACGATCTATGGCGGGTCCAACGAGATCCAGCGCAACATCATCGCCAAGATGGTGCTTGGTCTTTGAACTGACGCGCCCGGAGAGAAGCTGAAATGGACCTGAGCTACACCGAAACGCAGGAAATGCTGCGCGACACGCTCGCGCGATTCCTGGCCGACACCTACGACTTCGAGACGCGCCGCAAGATGATCACGCGGCCCGAAGGGCGCGATCCGGGCATCTGGCGTGCGCTGGCGACTGAACTGGGCATCCTGTGTGCGTCCTTCTCGGAGGCGCATGGCGGAATGGGCGGCGGCGCGGTCGAGAACGCTCTGATCATGGAGGAATTGGGCAAGGTCATCGCGATCGAGCCTTACCTGCAGACCGTGGTGATCGGCGGCGGCGCGCTGAAGGCGGCGGGCGGCGCGCTGGCCGACGTGATGATCCCGCAGATCATCGGCGGCGACGCGATCATCGCCTTCGCCTATGCCGAGCCCAAGGGGCGCTACGACCTCGCCGCGATCGCCACCACCGCGAAGCGGGTCGGCGCGGGCTACACGCTCAACGGCCACAAGGCGGTGGTCTATGCCGCGCCCTGGGCCACGCACCTGCTCGTCACTGCGCGTACCGGCGGTTCGGGCCGCGAGCGCGCGGGCGTCGACCTGTTCCTGATCGACGCCAACGCGCCCGGCGTGACGCGCCGCGACTACAAGACGGTGGATGGCTTCAGCGCCTCCGAAGTCTATTTCGAGAACGTCGCGGTGCCGGGCGAAGCGCTGCTCGCCGGCGGGATCGACCTGATCGAGCGCGTGGCCGACGAAGCGACTGTCGGCATCTGCGCCGAAGCTTCCGGCGTCGCGCGCAAGCTGCATGAAGGCACGCTCGAATACTCCAGGCAGCGCAAGCAGTTCGGCCTGCCGATCGGCAAGTTCCAGGTCCTCCAGCACCGCATGGCCGACATGATGATCGAGGCCGAGCAGATCGCTTCGATGACGCTGATGGCGACGCTCAAGCTCGACGAGCCGGCGGCCGTGCGCAAGGCGGCGGTCAGCATGGCCAAGGCCAAGGTCGCGCGCAGCGTCAGGTTCGTCGGGCAGAACGCGATCCAGACCCACGGCGGCATCGGCATTACCGACGAACTCGCCATTGGCCACTACTTCAAGCGCGCGACGATGATCGAAGGCCAGTTCGGCAATGCCGACTGGCATCTGCAGCGCTTCGAGGAACTGACACTCCCGGCGTAGATCTGCTGCCCCGGCGTCTAACCCACCGGGTCGGCGTCGGGCTGGCGCGCCGGGTGCGCCGCGGCGAAGGCGGCGAGGTCAAGGCAGCGCGCGTTGATCGCGCAAAGGCGCGGGTAGGGCGTCATGTCGACCTCGAAGCGCTCGGCGGCGAACACCTGCGGCACCAGGCAGCAATCGGCGAGGCTGGGCGAGTTGCCGAAGCAGAACGCGCCGCCAAAGCGCGTGGCCTGTTCTTCCAGCGCTGAAAAGCCTTCGCCGATCCAGCGCGCGATCCACTCGCTCACCGCACGGTCGCCCGCGCCGAGGTCGCGGCGCAGCGACTGCAGCACGCGCAGGTTGTTCAAGGGGTGGATGTCGCAGGCGACGAGCGCGACCATCGCGCGCACCTGCGCCCGTCCCGGCGGATCGGCGGGAAGCAGCGGCGGATCGGGATAGACCTCTTCGAGCCACTCCATGATCGCCGTCGACTGGGTGAAGGTGCCGCCGTCGGTCTCCAGCGCCGGCACGAGCCCCTGCGGTGCGATTTCGCGATAGGCGTCCGCGCCATGCGCGCCGGTGCGCAGGTCATGCGTGGCCTGCTCATAGTCGACGTCCTTGAGATTGAGCGCAATGCGCACCCGGTACGAGGCGGTCGAGCGCCAGTATCCATGAAGCCGGATCACCGCTCTTCCGCCGGCTCCTGGTGGAGCCATTCGGCGTGGCGCGGGGCCTTCTTCGTCCGGCTCCATTCGTCGAGCATAAGCGGCGCGACGCGGGCGAGTTCGGCGTATTGCTCGCCGGTGCCGATATCGCAGGCGAGTTCGAGCCGGTGCCCGTTGGGATCGAAGAAATAGATCGAGCGGAACACGCCGTGGTAAGTGGGTCCCAGCACATCGATGCCTTGCGCCTCGATGTGCGCCTTTGCGGCCTTCAGCGCGTCGAAGTCGGCTACCTTGAAAGCGAGGTGCTGCACCCAGGCGGGCGTGTTTTCGTCGCGGCCCATGTCCTTCTGGCCGGGCAGTTCGAAGAAGGCGAGCACGTTGCCGTTCCCGCAATCGAGGAACACGTGCATGTAGGGGTCATAAGCGCCGGTCGAGGGCACGTAGTCCTCTGCGAAGGCGGTGGTGTAGGTCATGCCCAGCACGCGCTCGTAGAATTCGACCGTCTCCTTGGCGTCCTTGCAGCGATAGGCGGCATGGTGGATTCCGCCGAGGGTGGGGGCTGTGGTCATCGCGGTCCTCTCGCTCGCGCTCAGATTCCGGCCGGTTCCGTCGCGCCCAGCGCGCCGCGGCGCATCTGGTCGCGTTCCATCGACTCGAACAATGCGGTGAAGTTCCCTTCGCCAAAACCTTCGTCCTTCTTGCGCTGGATGAACTCGAAGAACACCGGGCCGATCATCGTCTCCGAGAAGATCTGCAGCAGCAGGCGCGGATCGCCCTTCTCGGTCGATCCGTCGAGCAGGATGCCGCGCTTCTGCAGTTCGCCAACGGGTTCGCCGTGGCCGGGGAGGCGTTCCTCCAGCATCTCGTAATAGGTCGCAGGCGGTGCGGTCATGAACGGGGTGCCGCAGGCCTTGAGCCTGTCCCAGGTCGCGAGCAGGTCGTCGCACAGAAAGGCGATGTGCTGGATGCCCTCGCCGTTGTAGGCGCGCAGGAACTCCTCGATCTGGCCGCCGCCGGCCTTTCCTTCCTCGTTCAGCGGGATGCGGATCTTGCCGTCGGGCGCGGTCATCGCCTTGCTGGTGAGGCCGGTATATTCGCCCTTGATGTCGAAATAGCGGATTTCGCGGAAGCCCGCGATGCGCTCGTAGAATGCGGCCCAGTGCGCCATGCGCCCGCCATAGACGTTGTGCGTGAGGTGGTCGATCAGCTTGAGGCCCGCGCCCGCCGGGTGGCGCTCGACGCCCTTGATGTAGTCGAAGTCGATGTCGTAGATCGACAGATCGCCGCGTTCCGCGCCCTCGTAGCGGTCGATCAGGTAGACAATCGAGCCGCCGATGCCGCGAAAGGCGGGCAGGTGCAGTTCCATCGGGCCGGTGCGCACTTCGACCGGCTCGGCGCCGCGCGCGATGGCCTCGTCATAGGCCCTGGCGGCATCGCGCACGCGCCAGCCCATGCCGCAGGCTGAAGCGCCGTGTTCGGCGGCGAAATAGGCGGCGGGGCTCTTGGGTTCGTAGTTGGCGATGAGGTTGATCTCGCCCTGCCGCCATAACTCGACGCCCTTCGAACGATGCCGGGCGACCCGGGTGAAGCCCATCGCGGCGAACACCGGCTCAAGCAAACCCTTCCCGGGTGCGCAGAACTCGATGAATTCGAAGCCGTCGAGGCCCAGGGGGTTGTCGAACAGGTCGGTCACGAGGCGGCATCCTTCCGGCGGGCATGCGCCATCATTGCGGCGCGCGCGAATCCGGAGACCTTGTCGCAGACCGTGAAAGTGGTGTCAAATGAAACCAGTTGCGTGAGGACGCGCAAAAGCGATTGCACGCGGGCAGCGCGCTGTGTAAACGCGCCCCCTGCCGGGGTAACGAGCCCGAGCGCGCCGCTTTAGCTCAGTTGGTAGAGCACATCATTCGTAATGATGGGGTCACGTGTTCGAGTCACGTAAGCGGCACCACTCTCCTGCCTCTCGGCATTCCCTGGAGCGTTGAAATTCCGAGCATTTTGAGGGAGAGTATGTCCCTCAATGCCCGGCGTTGTGTCTGGTGTTGCCCCCATAATCCAAACAATGTGGGGGCGAGGTCGGGGGCAACGGGCGGCTGGCAGGAAGGCGATTCCACCAAAATGACCCTCACAGCTTCACAGGTTCGCGCGTTCCAATCCGCGGGAAAGCCCTACCGGAAGGCCGACGAAAAGGGCCTCTGGTGGAGATTTGAAGCGTCCCGGGTTTTCCGGAGGCGGTTTCATTTGAGTCATGCGACCATATCGAGGGTCTCGTTGGCTGCATAGTATTTGGCCTCGGCTTCGGCGGGCGGGATATGCCCGATGGGGCCGAAGAGGCGATGGTGGTTGAACCAGTCGACCCAGCGCAAGGTAGCCATTTCCACTGCCGACACGCTTGGCCATGACCGTTGCCGCCAGATGACCTCGGCCTTGTAGATGCCATTGATGGTCTCGGCGAGCGCGTTGTCATAGCTGTCGCCGACGCTGCCGACCGTCGGCACGAGGTTGGCTTCGGCGAGACGCTGGGTGTAGTTCATGGCAAGGTATTGAACGCCCCTGTCGCTATGGTGGATCAGGCCATCCTCGGCGCTTGGCCTACGGGCATGGATCGCCTGTTCCAGGGCATCGAGCACGAAGTCCGCAGTGGCCGAGGTGCTGACCTTCCAGCCCACGATGCGCCGGGCGCAGGCATCGATCACGAAGGCGACATAGACAAAGCCGGCCCAGGTATGGACGTAGGTAAAATCGACCACCCACAGGGCGTTGGGCCGGCTGACGCGGAACTCCCGGTTGACCTTGTCGAGCGGGCACGGTGCATTCGGGTTGCTGACCGTGGTGACCGTCTTCTTGCCCCGGCGCACGCCTGCCAGTCCCATGGCGCGCATCAACCGCACCACCATGCACTTGGCGACGGCGATGCCTTCACGGCGTACGGTGTGCTCTACACTGTACCCAGGTTTGGGGTCTCCGACCGGAAATTTGCCCACTTTGGACAGCAGGGCATCGGTTCGCGTTTCTTCGAACACGCAGCCGTCGCGGCGCTTGATGCAGCTTTGTTAGTGCTTGAAGCAATGCTCGCGATGCCAGGCCAGAAAGGCCGGATGTGGGCGCTCTAGAGGTCGCTGGGGCGGGATGGCGAAGCCGGTTCTGTTGATCAGCGAGCGAATGCTGTCGGGGTCATTCGCCTGCCGACTGACGAGGATCTCCAGATCGTCGTTCAATCCGATCAAGCCCCGATCAAACATCCAGTGGACGGTTCCTGAAAGGGCGATCCCGTTGGTGACGATGTCCGGCCCGCCGCGATCTACGGGGCGGATATGGGCTGCCTCAACCTCGGCGCGGCCGCCGCCATTGATCAGATTCAGGCCGGTTACCGCGCAGCGGGCATTATAGGCCTCGACCACGCGGCGGCGGAACAGACGGTCACGGACAAGTCGCGAACCGAGATTTGCCACCCGGTCACGCTGGATCTCGAATTGGAACGGTAAACGTTCCTCGCGTAGCATGCCGTCGACCGTCTCATCGATCCTCGGCAGGAAGCTGTCATCTTCTGCAAGGCCAAGGTCGATGATGCGGTTGAAGTCCTCGATGGACAGGGGTCGAACCGCGGATTGGGCGCGCCCCGAAATCTTGCCATGCTCGTTGAGCACGCCGCGCTCAATAAGCCCCAAGGGACCGTTGAACGGCACCGGGTTGGGGAAATCCAGGTACGTGCCGGGTTCGATCAGGGCGAGATACATGTCCTTGGCGGTCGGGTCCGGCACGACATGAGCAACTTTGGCCACTGCAAAGTATCCGCGCGTGTCGCGGATCTTGCTGGGCTCGTAGTAGATGATCCAATCGCCAATGCAGGCGCTGACGCGGGTCAGGTACTGACGTGGGAACTGATACTGCTCCGCCGGGCTGTCGTCGTAGATCGAGTCCGTCCGATGAACGAAGATGCCTTTGGTCATGGTGCTCCCGGTCCCCCGTCATCGGAATACGCGCTTGCGCCGATCGTAGGGAAGTCGTCCGTGGCCACTTCGCTGGCGTCAGGCGGGCCTTCCTTTTCAGCATGCGCCCTGACCTCGGTCGCCCGTTCCTCGATTTCCTTTGCGAAGACCTCCAGCATCGTCGAGCCCGCAGCCATAGCCGCCACCTCCTCGACCGCCGCGGGCAGTTCGCGCAGCAACCGCGCCGTCACCTGTTCCACCCGCTGCACCGTCCCCCGCGCTGCCAGTCCTGCGGCTTCGGCCATCCGCCGCCAGTGGCGTCCGTAGACGTGGCGGCCGCGGCGTTGGCCGCCAATTGCCTGAGCGTGGTTCTGGGTGATGTTCGCCCAAGCGAGGCCCGACATCAGGTCATAGAGCGGGGCAAGCTGCGGCGCGCCCGGGCCGAGCAGTATCGAGTAGTTCTTGGCGTGCGAATCGAGGTTGCCGATCGCGATATTGAAGATCACGGCGTCGAGCAGCCGGGTGATGTCGCGCGCGGTCATATGTTGGCGGACGAGCGCGAACATGTCGGCGACCGAAGGGCCGCGCGTGCCGGTGCCGTTGAACTCGTACTTGGCGGCAGGCGGCCGGCCAAGGGCCTGACAGAAATCCTCCTGATGCAGGCGGCGCACGTTGTTGCCGGTGCCCGTCCGGTCATAGCGCTCGACAAGCAGGTAGCTGCGTTGTCTCGCAACGCCGGTCGTAACCGGCGCGACATTGAGGCCGATGCGGCGGGCAAGAACCATGCACAGCGCTTCATTCTGGACGCTGCCGGGCAGGCGTGGATTGTCGGGCTTGAGGATATGCGTCGACGGCGCGCCGTTGATCGGCACCGCAATCTGGTTGTCGATAACGGCCACCGGCAGTTTTTCCTGCGCGCCGGCGAGACTCATCGAGACGCCGTCTTCCCCCACCAGGAATGGCCGCGCGGGCAGTTCCTCGATGATCCGCTTCAGCGCGTCGGCATCCGGGATCGGGCGATAGCCGGGCTCGCCGCGCGGCTGCTGCGGCGCGATGCTGAGCGCGCCTGCCAGATCGTTGCCGGTCTGTGCGATCAGGCCGAGAGCGTCCTCCGGTGCAGCGCCTAGCGCGCGCGTCATGGCGCGCAGCGGTTCTCCCTCCGGCAAGAGATTCATCAGCCAGGGAAGGACTTGATCCCCTTCATATGGCTCCGGTCGGATCGGCATAGCCAGCGAGACCGGGAAGCTGTCGGCGGATGAACGCCATGCATCCGCATAGGCAAGGCGGGTTGCTTGCGCATCGGCGCTGATCGTGGCGATCAAGTGGTCTTCGTAATGAACCGGAAGGTCCACCGTCAGGCCTTCGAAATGCCGGTTGCGGTGAGCCGCAGGCCCACAGCCTTGGCGGCGGCGAGAGCCTTACCGAGTTGAGCGGTGGGCTTGCCTGCTTCCAGATCGACGATGAAGCGTTCGCCGCTGTTGATGGCGAGCGCCAACTCCCGCTGGGTAAGACCTAGGGCCTTGCGGGCGGAGGCAACGGCTGCGCCAAACTGGGTTGCGTCGTCTATCATGTCATTCTTACCGAACGGTAAGATTGCATGGGTGACATAGAGTTTCAAGAGCATTTCTTCCCGATCGGGAAGGATGCGTTCTGATATAGCCGTCTGAACGGCGTATCTTACCGCTCGGTAAGTTGGTTGGTGGCCTGAGCGGACGTTCCATGCTATTGGGATGTCAATCGGCGTCCAATCGGGACCCCCTATCGGCGCGCAAAAGGGACCCCCTTTGCGTTGCTTGGATTGGTTGATGCTGGGCGCGGGTTTCGCGCTGCTGGCGGCGTAGGGAGGGCGTAGCCCGAC
>JAJXVK010000130.1 GCA_021782155.1 Pseudomonadota bacterium | reverse complement strand
TTCTATTCGATCATGGGGCTGGTCCGGCCCGATTCGGGCCGCATCCTGCTCGACGGCACCGACATCACCACGCTGCCGATGTACCGCCGCTCGATCCTCGGGCTCGGATACCTGCCGCAGGAAACCTCGATCTTTCGCGGCATGACGGTCGAGCACAACATCATGACCGTGCTCGAACTGGTCGAACCCGACAAGGCGACGCGCGAGGCCGAGCTCGACCGGCTGCTCGACGAGTTCGGTCTCACCCGGCTGCGCTCCAGCCCGGCGATGGCCCTGTCGGGCGGCGAGCGGCGCCGCTGCGAGATCGCGCGCGCGCTGGCCGCCAAGCCCTCGATCGTCCTGCTCGACGAACCCTTCGCGGGCATCGACCCGTTGTCGATCAGCGACATCCGCGAACTGGTGCGCGACCTCAAGGGCCGCGGCATCGGCGTGCTGATCACCGACCACAATGTGCGCGAAACGCTCGACATCGTCGACCGCGCCTGCATCATCTACGGCGGACAGGTGCTGTTCGCGGGCAGCCCCGAGGACCTCGTCGCCGATCCCAACGTGCGGCGCCTGTACCTCGGCGAAGGGTTCACGCTGTGATGAAGCCCGGCACCAGGGACTGACGCATGGCGCTCGGGCCACGCCTGGACATCAGGCAAACCCAGTCGCTGGTGATGACGCCCCAGCTCCAGCAGGCGATCAAGCTGCTGGCGCTGTCGAACCTCGAGGTCGAGGCGTTCATCGGCGAGGCGCTCGACGCCAACCCGCTGCTCGAGGTGTCGCAGGCCCAGCCCGGTGCGGGCGAGGCGGGGGAAGGCGCACCCGAAGAGCTGCGGCGCACGCATCTGGAATCCTCGCCGGTCGACCAGCTGATGGGCGAAGGCAAGGCGATGGACGACCGCCCGCTCGACATCGACGCCGCCACGCTCGACCGCGACCGCGACACCGGCGACGCCTCCGGCCCCGACTGGAGCGCGGACCGCTTCGCTGGCGGCGAAGGCCCTGATATCGGCGAGCGCGGCGACTTCGGCGAGACGCTGGCCGAACACCTCCACGCCCAGATCGGCGCGGTGGCGGCAGACGCGCGCGCGCTGTTCCTCGCGCGCTGGCTGATCGACCAGCTCGACGAGGCGGGCTACCTCACGGCGCCTTTGCGCGAAGTGGCCGACAGCCTTGGCGTGCCGCTCTCCGAAGTCGAAGAGGCGCTGGCGCTGGTCCAGTCGCTCGACCCCACCGGGGTCGGCGCGCGCGACCTTGGGGAGTGCCTGGCGCTGCAGGCGCGCGAGGCGGACCGCTACGATCCGTGCATGGCCATGCTGCTCGACAACCTCGAACTGCTCGGGCGCGGCGAACTGCCGAGGCTCAAGCGCATGTGCCGGGTCGACGACGAGGACTTCGCCGACATGCTCGCCGAACTGCGCGGCTACGATCCCAAGCCCGGCCTGCGCTTCGGCGATGGCCCGGCCGAGGCGGTGGTGCCCGACATCCTGATCACCGCGTCCGAAGTTGGCGGCTGGGACATCGCGCTCAACCAGGCGACGCTGCCGCGCCTCGTGGTCAACCGCAGCTACTACGTCGAGATGCGCGGCGCCTGCGTGGGCAAGGACGCGAAGGCATGGCTGGGCGAGAAGCTGGCCGACGCCAACTGGCTATTGAAGGCGCTCGACCAGCGGCAGAAGACGATCCTCAAGGTCGCCGCCGAGATCGTGAAGCAGCAGGACGGCTTCTTCCGCCACGGCGTCGCGCACCTCAAGCCGCTGACGCTGCGTCAGGTGGCCGAGGCGATCGAGATGCACGAATCGACCGTCAGCCGCGTCACCTCGAACAAGTACCTGCACTGCGAGCGCGGCACCTTCGAGCTGAAATATTTCTTCACCTCGGGCGTCGCCTCCGCCGACGGCGAGGGCGCGGTCTCGGCCGAGGCGGTCAAGGCCGCGATCCGCCAGCTGGTCGACGCCGAGGACCCCCGGAAGATCCTCTCCGACGACACGCTGGTCGACCTGCTGAAAGTGCGCGGCTTCGATCTCGCGCGGCGCACCGTGGCCAAGTACCGCGAGGCGATCGGCATCGGCAGCTCGGTGCAGCGGCGGCGGCAGAAGGCGCTCGCCGGGGCACGCTGAAAATACCCGCTTGAAGTTGACCCTGCGTCAAGCGCTACACCCTGCTTCATGAGCGAATACCTCGACATCGCCGAAGTCGCGAAGGCCACCGGGCTGACCTCGCGCGCGCTGCGCTTCTGGGAAGCGCGCGGACTGGTGCGCCCCTTGCGCACCGCTTCGGGCCGCCGCGCCTACGGACCGGACGAGCTGGCGCGGCTCAATGCGATCGCCGCGCTGAAGCGCGCCGGGTTCAGCCTGACAGCGATCAAGGCGCTGCTGGGCGACCGGCGCGCCGACCTCGCCAGACTGGTCGCCGCCCAGATCGAGGAACTCGCCGCGCGCGCCGCGGAGCTTGAGGAAACCCGCGCGCTGCTCACCGCCATCCAGTCCCGCATCGGCCGCCGCGAGCCGGTCGACGTCGCGACGCTCTGCTCGCTGATTCGCAAGGGAACGATCATGGAAGAAGAAAACTGGAAGAAGGTCACCGACCGCTACATCTCGGAAACCGGCAAGGCCGATTTCGCGGCCGCACAGGCGCGCATGCCCGAAGGTTTCGATCACGAAGCCTATGCGGCGAAGTGGAAGGACCTCGGCGGCCGCATCGCCGCCGCGCAGCCGCTGGACCCGGCGAGCGAGGAGGCTGGCGCCTTCGTGCGCGAATGGTTCGCGCTGCTGAAGCCCTTCACCGATGTCGCGACGCCCACGATGATGCAGGACGTGACGCGGATGTACGGGAACATCGACGAGTGGGAAGCCCCCGCCGACCCCGGCTTCTCGGCGGAGACCTTCAGCTTCATCCAGCAAGCCTCGAAGGCGCATCCGCAGGTCGCCAGGGGCTGACGCCAAATGGCCCTTCCCGCGCTTGCCTCGTGGGGAGGGCTATTCCGCCGTCAGTACTCCGCTGCCCGCGCTCCCGCCCGGCCGTTCGGCCATCATGTGCTGGATCATCCCCTGCAGGTTGGCGTCGTAGCGCGCGAGCACCGCGTGGTCCTCGGCGGTGTTCCAGTGCGTGATGAGCTCGCGCCCGTTCCACCAGTGCAGCGCATAGCCCGGCGGGTCGGCGATGATCAGTTCGCGCTGGTCAGGGGTCTCGGGGTTGATGGGCCTGAGGTCGAGCGCGACCTGCGGCGCGGTCGAGGGGCAGGTCGCGACGACGAGATCTTCCCAGCGCGTGGTGATCGCGCGGTGGATGTGACCGCAGACCATGCCGATGACGTTCTTGCGCCCGCGCAGGCACCCGGCGAGCCGTCCGACCCAGGGTTCGGCGGGGTCGGTGTTCATCCACGCGATGCCGACCTCGACCGGCGGATGGTGCAGGACGATCAGCGTTCGCCGATCGGGTTCCTCGTCGAGCCGTGCCGTGAGCCAGGCCGCGCGCGTCTTGCAATAGGCGCCGCCGTGGCGGCCCTCTTCCAGCGTATCGAGCACCAGCAGCCTCAGCGCGGGCGTGTCGACGACGTATTGCAGGAAGCCGTCGACATAGTCGTATTCGGGAAACACTGCCTTGAAATTGGCGCGCTCATCGTGGTTGCCGAGCGCCATGTAGACCGGGAAAGGCAAGCCCTCGAAGGCCTCCTTGAGCCGCTCGTAGCTGGCGGTGTCGCCGCGGTCGATGAGGTCGCCCGTCGCCAGCAGCATGTCGGGCATCGGGTCGAGCGCGCGCAGCGCGGAGACAGTGCGGTCGAGCCGCTGGCGGTTGAATTCGCCCGGCGTATCGGGTTCGAATCCCAGATGGATGTCGGTGATCTGCGCGATCAGCATGAGGCACCCCCGCCCATGGCTAGCGCAGCGCCATTTGCGAGGGAAGACCGGGGCGGCGCGGAGTTCGATCCGCTTCGGCGATATGCGCCTTCCGCTTGCGCCTGCTGGCCGGCTCCCATGGCGGGCCGTTGTCCATGTGGAACGCGTGGCACATCGCGCAGCCCGAATCGACCGGGTCCCTGACCTTGACCGAAGCGAGATGCGTGCCGCTCTCGCCGACATGGCAGGTGCGGCAGCCGCCGGGGCCGTCCATGCCGGGCACGAGCAGGTCGGTGGCGTCGTTCGAGGTCGGCGCCTTGGTGTGGCACGCCACGCAGTCGGACCTGGTGTGATCCTTGTGGCTGAACCAGCCCGAATGGTAATAGCGTCCGTTCTGCGCAACGTTCTCGACAGCGAAACCGCCGGTCGCCGTGGCACCGGTGCGCGTGACGACGTGGCAGTCGTAGCACATCCCGCCCTTCGAGAAGACCGCCGCGATCGCCTGCTCCGAACGGGTCGGGTAGAAACGCACCGCGCGCGCATAGTCGGCGGCGCTCGCCTGCATCGCGGCGTCGCCCGGCTTGCGGCGGGCGAGCCCCGAGAGGTTCGCCGGGCGCGGCGGCCCGCCCTCGCGATAGAAAGCGCGCAGGTCGGCGACGACTTGCGCGGGCTTGCCGTGCGGAAGCGTGCGGAAGGTGCCGTCGACCTGGTCGAAGGTCAGCGAGTGGCAGGTCTGGCAGGCCTTTTCCATCGCGACCGGCTCATATCGCACGCCGGTCGAATCGAGTTTGTGGCAGTCCTTGCAGTCGAGCGAGCCCTCGCCGCGATAGACCCGCGGGCGGCGCAGCACCATCTGCGCGACGCCATTGGTCTTGGACAGGTGGTCCTTGTGGGTGAACTTGAGCCCGTCGTTCTCTCGCAGCGCCGGTGTCCAGGCCACGCGCCTGAGCACCGGCTGTTCGGGCGCCGGGTCGACAACGATCGCCGGGCGGAACTCGGGGTGGTTGGTCCCGAAGTCGGCGGCATCGCCGATGGTCGTGTCTGGCAGGCGCGTCTTCATACCGGCGTGGCAATCCGTGCAGAACTTCTGGCGGGTTGCGGGCATAGCACCGGCCCCGGTGTGCTCGGTGTGACATTCGACACACCTTCCGGGCGGACGGTTGAAAAGAAGCGCGACCGAGCGCTGCAGACCCGCGAACCCGGTGGGCGTGCCGCGCGCCAGCGTCAGGCGCTCTACCGCGGTCTGGCCCGGACGGTCGGCGATGTGCTGGTGGGCGTCGTCCGTGTGGCAGGTCATGCAGGCATTGTCGCGCACCGCCACGAAGGCGTCGACATGGCAGGCCTGGCAATCGCCGCCGAGCTTGGCATGCGCATCGGACAGGTGGCCCGAGGACCACGCCATGTCGGCATGCCAGCCCGCCGGGCGCCGCGCGTCCTTGTGCAGTGCGAGCGGCTGGTAGGTCAGATAGCTCCACACCGGGAAGGCAAGGAAGGCGACCAGCACCAGGATGGCGAAGGTCCAGGCGGACATGCGCTTGCCCGGCAGCAGGCCCTTGAGCGTGTAGACCGAACCGAGGTCGTGCTCCCCGGCGCTTTCCGACACGGCCTCCACCCGGCGCACGGCGAAGTCGGGAAAGCCGGTCTCGCTGTCGCGCGATACCTGGATGCGGTGGCCGCCGAAGCCCAGCTCGGCGCCGGCGGAAAGCTCGATCTCGCCGCGCGTGGCCGAGCGGCCGTTGAGCTCGAACGGCTGCTCGCCGATCGATTCGATCGTCAGTCGTTCGTCGCCCAGCCGCCGCACGACGGCATGGCGCGGATCGACCGCGAGGTCGGGCAGGTGGATGCCGCAGGAAGAATCGCGCCCGATGGTCAGCTCGGCGCCTTCGACCGTGGCCGCGCGGACGATTTCCGACCCATCGGACTTCAAAGCGATCTGGCGGACAAGGAAGCTCATCTTTCTTGCCTCACCAGTAGAAGAACACGGAAACGATGTGCGCGGAGAGCGCGGCGATCAGCGCGAAAGTGACGGGCACGTGGACATAGAGCCACGCCTGCAACCACGACTTCAGCTTGAGATGCCGCCGCATCCGGTCGAGCATGCCCTGCTTGCGGGTGAGCAGCGCATCGACCTTGTCGAGCGGGGCGCCGGCAACGCGCGGCCGGAACGCGCGGCCCTCGCGCAGTGCCACGGTCGCGGCACGGGTGGCGCAGCGGGGGTACCTGCCGGTCAGACGGTTCCACACGTTGCCCGCGAAGGGATCCTCGGCGAGGCTGCTCTCGACCAGCGCGGCGTTTTCGCGGTCAAGCGGCTGGGCCGCTTCGTGGAGCTGGCGATCGAGCGAGCGCAGCGCCTCGATCATCTGCTTCTCGGTAATCGCGCCTTCGGCGTCGAACCGGTTGGCCGAAAGCGCCTGCGGGACCGCCGCGTAGAGCGCGATGCCGACCATCCCCGAGACGATCACGATCATCATCAGCGTCCAGGCGAGCGTGTGGACGTTCCAGCCGAGGTCGAACCCGGTGTGCAGCGTGCCCACCACGACCAGGCACAGCCCCAGCCACACGTGCGCGCTGGTCCAGGCCTTGAGGCTCCAGCGGCCCGGGGTGATCGCGCGCTTGCGCACCCCCAGCAGGGTCAGCCACAGGATCAGCAGCGCGCCGATCGTGCCGAGCGTGTAGCCCAGCCAGCTCGAGCCGAAGTGCTGCCGGGGCAGCGGTACGAAGATGTAGAGCGCGATCAGCGCGAAGGCGAGCAGCGCCGAGATCTTCCACCAGCGCCCGCCGGCATAGGTGAGGAAGCTCTCGTGCCCGGTCTGGCGCACGCGGCCGGTGGCGCGGCGCGGCGGCGATGCGGCGTCTTCGCTGGCGGTCGCCATCACGCGCTCTCCCGCTCGAGCCGCGCGACGGTGAGGAACTCGTCGGGCGAGACGCGGATCGCCGCGCCGGTCGGGCAGGCGCGCACGCAGCTGGGGCCGCCGTCGATCCCCGCGCACATGTCGCACTTGATCGCCTTCTTGCGGTCGAGCGCCTCGTCGATCGCCGGGTCGCCGGTGTAGTGCGTGTTCTTCTTCGACCACTTGTAGGGCGGCTCGCCCGGCCCCGGACCCTTGCCGAAGAACAGCCACGACAGCAGCGAGGGCTTCCTGGGCGGCACCTTGTCCATGCGGATCACGCCATAGGGGCAGTTCCTCTGGCAGTTGCCGCAGCCGATGCAGGTGTCGTTGATCCGCACTTCGCCGTCGGGACCGCGCTGGATGGCGTTGGGCGGGCAGTCGGCCATGCAGTGCGGGTGCTCGCAGTGGCGGCAGCTGGTCGGCACGTGGAGGTGCGCGAAGCTCTTGCCCGCCTCGCGGTCCAATCGCGAGAGCCCGTCATGGCTGTCGGCGCAGGCCTTCTCGCAATTGTCGCAGCCCACGCACAGCCGCTCGTCGATCAGCAGCACGTCGGTCGCCTCGCCCAGCCCCTGGCTGACGAGGAAGTTGGCCTGCTCGGAATAGAGGTCGACCACGCTCGACATCGAACCCTTGCGCGATTCGATCAGCGCGTTGGTCTGCCGGCGGACATCCATGTCCTTGCGCGCCTTCTCGAACAGCGCGGGCTTCGAGAGCAGGACGCGCTGGAAGGCCTCGCCGTCGATGCGGATCACTTCGGACTTGATCGCCGCGCGCACCGTGGCGGTGCGCTGGCCGCCGTCGATCAGCGCCATCTCGCCGACATAGGAGCCGGCGGGGAGGTAGGAGAGGAACACCGGCTTGCCGCCGACTTCCTTCTCGACGATCATCGAGCCGACGCGGATCACGAAGATGTCCTTGCCTTCCTCGCCCTCGGTAATGATCGCCTTGCCCGCGGGAACCTGTTCGATCCTGGCGGTGTCGACCACTTCGCGGATGTCGTCGGAGGTGAGCCCCGATCCGAACATCTGCAGCAGCTGGCGCTCGGTCGAGATGCGCTCGATCGCGCGCTTGGCGCTGGGCACCTGGCTTTGCAGCTTGAGCGCGGCGTTACGGCTGATCTCGACGCAGATCGCGTCCTCGGCCGCCACGATCGTCGCGCCGCGGCGGCGGCCCGAGATCAGGCCGACCTCGCCGAAGATCGAACCCTTGCCGATCGGCACGACCTTGGAGGGATCATTGGGATCGATGCGCACGTGGACCGAGCCGTCGGCGATGGCGAAGAGCGAAGAGCCCGGATCGCTCCTCTCGAAGACCGTGTCGCCCCTCTTGTACGCGCGCGCGTCCGAATCGAGCATGAACTCGCGCATCTGCAGGCTGGTCATGCCTTCGAGGATGGAGATGTTGGTCCGCAGGTACTCGAGCCATTCGTCGACCGAGCGGCCGCGCGGCAGGCTCTTGAACTTCTCGGCCAGCAGCGGCTCGTCGGCGGGCTTGAGCGCGGTGTTGCCGGCGATGAACTCGATGACATCGTAGCCCTGGTTCATGCAGTGCTTGATCAGCGGGTAGCCGGCCAGCGCGCCGATCACGAAGATTCCAGGTGCGCTCGATTCGAACTGCGGGGAAAGCGTGGGGAAGGCAAGCCGGTCGTTGCTGGCGAATTCGATTCCGCAGCCTTCGACGAATGCGCGCGGCGGGGCCGAGCCGATGCGCGCGATGATCCGGTCGCAGCGGATCCGCTCCTCGCCGTCGCGGGTGTTGAGGACGATCCAGCCCGGTTCGACTTCCTTGGTTTCGGTTTCGTAGCGGATCGTCAGCTTGCCGGCCTCGTCGTCGGCGATCAGCGCCTTGGCGTTG
>JAJXVK010000129.1 GCA_021782155.1 Pseudomonadota bacterium | reverse complement strand
TGCTTCACAAGCAGTTCGAGGGCGCGATAGCGGCGGCCGCCGGCAGGGATCTCGAACATGCCGGTCTCGGCGCCATCCGCGTCGAGGATCGGCCGAACGCTGGGGCTCTGCAGAAGCGTGCGCCGGGCGATATCCCCGGCCAGCTCCTCGATCGAGACGCCGGCCTTCACGCGTCGGACGTTGGACTGGCTCAGCACGGGCTTGTTGAAGTTGATGTCGCGCGAGGATGACAGGGTGATCTTCTGAATGGCAGTGGCCATCTCGGTGGTCTCCGCGGCGGGCGGCCGAGAGCCTCTCTCTCAACCTCCAACCCCCCGCGAAAACCGGCGCAGCCCTCTCACTCTCGGCGTTCGGCGGTGGGCGCGGGGTGGAGATGGCTCGCCTCAGCCATCCTGCAGGCGAACACGATGCGCCGCGTAGAGCACGCGCTCCGCCTGCCGGATGCCGCCCGCCCTGCGTGCCGCATCCGCCCAAACCGATATCAGGACCATGCCCTCGAACAGGAGGTCACGCTCGATGCCGAGGCCGAACGGCAGGCGGACCGCCGCCATCTCGGCCAGGCTGAAGGAACCGAGCTCCGGTTCGCCGAGGTCGGCCAGGCCGAACAGTGTATCGCCATCGGCGTTCAGTTCGGTGGCGAGCCAGACGCCGGGTCCGAGGGGATTGAAGAACTTCACCACAAGAACGTGGTCGACGTCGGATTGGCGGCCGTTCGCGAGGAGACGCTCGCGTAGTTCGGGGGGCGAGGAGGATCATGCCGCCCTCCTTTCGATCGAGGGCTCCGCCTGGTCTTGCGATGGCAAGAAGGCGAGCAGCCAGTCCGCGGCTTTGCTGGCCTGCGAGGCCGCGCGGACGATGGCGCGGTTGTCCTCGCGCAGCGCCTCGAGCCAGGACCCGATGTAGTCGGCATGGCGCACGGTGGGGACGATACCGAGCGAGGCGCAGCAGAAGGCGGCGTTCATCTCCGGCACCAACTCCTCGAACGCGTAGTTCTTCGTGCCGAACGAGCCGCTCAGGTCGCGGCCGAGACGGGAGGGATGACCGATGGCGTGTCCCAGCTCGTGGAGCGCCGTGCGATGCCAATTGATCGGCTCGAAATAGGCCTGCGGCGGGGGGACCATCACGAAGTCCGGTCCAGGGGCGTAGAAGGCGCGGTCACCGCCAATGCGGAAATCGACACCGGTGGCACGAATGAGCGCCTCGATTTAGGGCTCGATCAGCCCTGGCGGCGGTGGCGGCGCGGTGGCGGCGATGGCCTCGGGCAGGCTCTCGCATTGCGCCGCGTTGAAGACGGTGAAGCGCTTAAGGAACGGAACCGCGTGCGCCTCTTCCCCGGTTTCGTGGGACCGCTGCCGCTCGTCCTCGGGCACGAAGCGGTCCGCATAGACGACAGTGGTGCCGCGCTCGCCCTTGCGCACGGTGCCGCCGAGGCCGAGGGCCTGGCGGAAGGTGAGCCAGCTTGTGCCGGGTAGCCGCGCTCCATCGCCGCGCCCCAGAGAATGAGCACGTTGATGCCGGAATAACCGCGCCCCGGGGCGGCGTTCTTCGGCATGACGAGCGGCGCCTTCGCCGCGGCCGTACCCCAGGGCTGGACCCAGGGCAGCCGCCCAGCCTCCAACTCGCGGATGATCTTGGTGGTGATTTCGTCGTCCAGACTGGCGCGGTCAGGGCCGGCCTCGTGGCGGTGCTTGGACATCGCGGGTCTCCGCGACGGGCGCCGGAGGTTCCTCCTCCGGCCCTTGACCCGTCACGGCAAACCCGGTCCGCACTCGCACTCTAAACGGGGGGCGTTGCTCGGATCTCCCCGCAGAAGGGGATTCGGCGGCGACCATGGCGCCGGCCAGAGGGAAGGCTTC
This sequence comes from Pseudomonadota bacterium, assembly GCA_021782155.1. GTDB lineage: Bacteria > Pseudomonadota > Alphaproteobacteria > Sphingomonadales > Sphingomonadaceae > Novosphingobium. Next base: position 6,808 of record JAJXVK010000129.1, on the reverse strand, counting down.
CCCCTTCCGGTTCCTAGATGGCGATCCAGGGACTTCCATTCAGCGGATCATTGACTTCCAATTAGCCGATAGCTACGGTTCCAATTGTCCGGGACTCGGGGATGGCATGTTCGAGCGGTTTGTGGAGCGGCGGGCAAAGGAGGCCCTTTCGGATACGCCAGTGGTCCTGGTGGTCGGGCCGCGCCGGGCCGGCAAGACTACGCTTGTTCAAAAAATGGGAGACGCTGGACGAACCTATATTACGCTCGACGATCAGACTGTCCTCGAGGCTGCCCAGTCCGATCCCGTCGGCTTCATCCGGGGCCTGGACCTGGCCATCATCGACGAAATCCAGCGCGCGCCCGACCTGCTGCTCGCGATCAAGAAGACAGTCGATGAGGACTATCGGCCGGGCCGTTTTCTGCTCACTGGCTCGGCAAATGTGCTGACCCTGCCGCGGATCGCCGACAGCCTCGCTGGCCGGATGGAGACCATCCAGATGTTGCCGCTGGCGAAGGCCGAGATCGAGGGCCAAACGCCGACTTTTCTAGAGCGCCTCTTCGACGGGAAGTTACAAGGCCAACGGAACGCGATCGTCGGCGATGATCTCGTCCAGCTCGTGCTGCTCGGGGGCTTCCCTGAAGCGATCAGTCGCGACAATGAGCGGTGCCGGCAGGACTGGGCACGCTCCTATCTGACGTCGATTCTGACCCGTGATCTGCGGGACATCGCCGACGTCGAGAAACTGACCGAGCTTCCGAAATTCGTGCGGCTGCTGGCGGAGCATTCCGGTCAGTTGGTCAACTATTCGCAATTCGGCGGCGCCATCAACGTCAGTCACAAGACGGGGCAGCGCTATGTGGGCCTGCTCGAACAGGTGTTCCTGATCGCGACAGTACAGCCCTGGTTCACCAATGCACTGAAGCGAATCGTCAAGACACCCAAGCTGCATTTCCTCGATTCCGGCTTGCTGGCGGCGGCGCGCGGGCTCACCTCCGACAGGGTCCGGGCGGATCGCGGGACATTCGGCGCTCTGCTGGAGAGCTTCGTATTCTCGGAGGTGCTGAAGCTGCTGACGGCCTCAGACCTGCGGCTGACGCCCCATCATTTCCGGGATCGGGACATGCGCGAGGTGGACATCTTGCTGGAGCGCGATGACGGGATGATCGCGGGCATCAAGGTGAAGGCCAGCGCCACGGTCAAGGCCGGCGACTTTTCGGGCCTGCGGGCCTTAGCCGAAGCCTGCGGCGAGCGCTTCGCCTTCGGCGTCGTCCTGTATGACAGCGCGGACGTCGTACCGTTTGGCGATCGACTGGCAGCGGTGCCGCTATCATGCCTGTGGGGGGCAGCGCCATGAGGCAGAACGGAAAGCCAATGGGCCTAAACCGCCGATTGGAGAGAGATATCAATGTAGGAGGGCAACCGATTTGTGCGACCGCCGAGGATAATAATGGCGCCATAAGAAACATCGGGGGGTCAACTGGCAATGAAGGCATTTGAATTCGACCATCGTCTTGTCGATTTCTACGCTATATTTTCTCGGTATTTCAGCACCATTCAATATGAAGACCTGAAGGCGGAGATCGATCACCAATACGACGTGGGTCGTTTCTGGCCCGATGCCCTGCTGTCAATCAACTCTCGATTTCTTCAAGGACCGACGGTCGATGAGCGGGTGCGCGCCGGAGGCACCCAGGAAGAAGACGGAGGAGGCCGCCAGGGCAAGCGATGATGGGAACGACGCAGAGCAGCGATCGACGACTCGAGCCAGCGAGCGAGCTGCGTGAAATCGCGCGTCCGCATGAAGGCTGCTCGCGGGTCGGCGTGCGTCTGCGTTTCGGGTCGGCGGCCGAGGTCACACACTACCTCCGCGCACTCACGAGCCTACTCTTCGGCGCGAGCACCAGGATCACCGCGACGCTGGTGACGGGCGCGCCTCGCGAAGATCTCACCGCCGAGGAGATCGCCGAGCGGCTCACACGCGGTGCCGTCCACAAGCTCCGCTTCGCGCTCCGGCTCGGCGAGCACGCGATCGCCGTCGAGCTCGCGCTCCTGGCCTCAGAGCCGGGCACCGTGGCGATCCGCGCGCCGTTCATGAGCGGCCTCGTCACCTCGCGCCTGTGGCTCCAGTCCGACGCCGACGTCCTCGCGCCCATCCCCCTGCTGGCGCTCCCGACTACCACCGAGGGGCTCGCCGTCGACGCCGCGCACGCACTCGTCGGGCTCGCGCTCCGCTGCGATGGCTTCAAAGAGGCCGAGTTTACCGGCGAGCAGCCGCTTTCTTGGAACACGACGAAGCCGAGCGACGACGCCCAGCCGGTGCGCAGCACGCTCCGCGACGCCGTTTGGAGCGCCGCCACCACAAAGGGCGCAATCACCCCTCTGTGGGTCACGGGCTTGCCGCCGCCGCCTTCGCCGCGCAGGCCCGAGCCCGGCTGGTGGGAACAATACGACGTGCTCACGCGCAACCCGCGCGAGGCGCTGAACGAGCTGCATGCCCACCTCGCCGCGCACTTCGATATCCCCTTCGCGTGGACTATCGCCGACAAGACACCCGCCCCCGAGGGCTCCTTCGTCGTGCCGCCAGAAGCGAGTGCCACCGCGCGGCTCGTGCCCGAAGCTGACCGCGTCGTCGTCGCCGTCGACCTAGAGCAGCCCGCCTCGCTGATCGCCGAAATGCTGCTCCACCTCTGCGCGCACCTCACGCTCGGCCACGTTCGCCCGGGCGATACGTGGGGCCATTGGGACACGCCGGCCTCGCTCTCGCCGACGCCCCATCGCCAGTGGGATCGCGAGGCGCGCGCCTTCGTCGACGCCCACTTCACGCGTTCCGTGCGCCGCGTCTCGACGCTCGAGGAGTGCAGCCCGCGCGAGAAAGCATGGCTCGTGCTGCTCGACCACATCGGGCGCATGGTCGGCCAGCAGCGCACATTGCACTCGAAGACGGAGACCTACCAGGCCGCCGCCTACCAGCGGCAGGCCGCGCAGCGCCTCGTCGCGCAGCTCGAGGAATACGGCGGCGCGATGCTCTGCGACGGCGTCGGTCTTGGAAAGACCTACGTCGCGACCACGATCGCCGTTCACTACGCGAACCAGTGGCGGGACCAGCTCGCCGATACGAAGCGCTCGACGACAGACGACCCGTTCCGCATCACAGTGCTCTCGCCCAACTCGGTGGTCAGCACCTGGCAACGGGAGGCCATCGCACCACTCGCCGCGTACGGCGTGCCGCTCGCCTCCATTCGCGTCATCTCACACTCGAAGCTCTCGCGCATCGTACCGTCGAGCGACATCCTCGCGCGCGGCCGCACGGGCATAAGCGACATGGAGCACTTGCTCCTGTCGGACCTCGTGGTCGTCGACGAGGCGCATAACTTCCGCTCCGTCGGCGCGCGCCGTACCACGGTGCTGCGTGACCTCCTGCGCTTGCAGCCGCGCAAAGACCTGCGCCGCAAGGTGCTGCTGCTCACTGCCACCCCCGTGAACAACAGCCTCGAAGATCTGCGCCAGCAGGCGGCGCTGATGTTCGGCAAGCCGCTCTACTTCAACGACAACCTCACGCCCGACAAGTACCGCACGCGCGTCTTCAAGGATGTCGAGGAGCGCGTCGCGAAGGCCACCAAGGGTAAGGGCGCGGCCGACGTCGCGGCGCTGCTTATTCACGGCGACGCCTCAGCCAAGTTCGCCTACGCGCCCGACTTCCGCGACGATGTGCAGTTCGGCGTGCAGGTGCCCCGCGTGGGCGACTACCTCAAGGAGCAGGAGAAGCGCCTCACCGCGCAGCAGGCTTCGGTGCGCGCCGCCATCCAGAGCGGCCAACCTCCGGCCGAAGCGCCGGCGCGCATTGCGGGCGAGCTGCTCGACCGCATCGTGGTCCAGCGCTCGCGCGCGCTCTGCAAGCAAATCGAACGCGAGCAGGGCTCGAACGCGCGGCTCCTCTTCCGGCCAGACGCGGCCATGCCCGAGAAGCTCGTCTACGAGGACGTCTACGACGATACCCGCGACGTGCTCGCGCGCTTCCTCCCGCTCTTCGAGACCGAGGGCGAGGTCACCGACAAGGACACGCCGCCCCTCTCGCTTAAGGTCTACAAGTGGGCCGACGTTCGCGACGGCGTCCGCGACGCGGGCGAGGTCTCGTCGGTGGTCGGCCTCCAGCGGGTGCTCGTGCTCAAGCGCCTTGAGTCGTCGCCCGTCGCGTTCCTCATCACCGTGCTCCGGCTGCTCGCGCTGCACGCGCATCGGCTCAAGCAGCTCGGCGAGCTGTGCCGGGAGGTCGGCGACAAGAAGCGCGAGAAGGCGCTCGCTACCGAACTGGCGGACCTCGTCGACGCGGTGAAACCCGTGGACCGTGACCGCATCGACACGCTGCTCACGGCGGGCACCAAGTCGAAGACGCGCGCGACCGACCTCCTCGAGCGATGGAGCAACGCGCACATGAGCGCGAAGGCTGCCGCTGACACCGACGACCCGCTGCCGCCGCAGCTCGACCTCTTCGGCGCCGATGACGAGCAGACGAAGGAGCGCAAGGAGCAGCTCGATCGACTCTGGGGATTGCGCGAGCACCTCACGCGCGATCTGGGCACGCTGCTGCGTGTCGCTCCCGGTCTCGCCGACATCATCTTCGGGCGCTTCGCGCAGAGCGATTGGCCGCAGCGCTTCATCAACGGCGGCCAGGAGGTCGACTGGCCGACGTCGGCAGCATGGGCGATGCGCATCGTCACCGACGCCAAGCTACAACGACTCGTGACCCGTCTGCTGCGCGCACGCAGGGACGGTCAGAAGTGCATCGTCTTCTCGCAGTTCACCGACACGCTCGCATACCTGGACTCGGTGCTGCGCGCGGCCCCCGTCCTCGAACGCAGTGAGTGGAAGACGGTGCTGCGCGACCTGTCCACGGGCGCGGGGCACATCGTGTCGAAGGAAGAGGTGCTCGACCTCATCGGGCGCATCGCCGTCGTGAGCGGCGAGACCGAGGAGCGCGACGCCGTTATTCACGCCTTCGCGCCGTTCTATCGGCTCGGCCCCTCGCGCCCGCACCTGGCTGGTGCGTCGACGCTCGAACAGCAGCAGCTCGATGCGCTGTGGACCAACGGCTGGACGCAGGCGCTCAAGCAGCCCACCGACATCCTCTTCGCTACTGACGTTCTCGCCGAGGGCGTGAACCTGCAGGACGCCGCGCTGCTCATCAACTTCGATGTCCACTGGAACCCGGTGCGCATGATCCAGCGTGCGGGCCGTATCGACCGCCGCTTGAACCCTGCCATCGAAGAGGCGACGAGCTTCCCCGATCTAGAAGCGCTCGCGCGTGACCTCGGCGTTCCGCCGCCGCGCTACTGGTGGCACGAACACACCGGCGCCGCGCCCGTCACCGTGAACCTGCTTCTGCCCGACGAGCTTGAGAAGGAGCTCCAGCTCCGCGAGCGCATCGCCAACAAGACGCTCGCCATCGACTTCACCCTCGGCCTCGAACAGGGTACTGGCGCCGAAGCCGACTGGATGGCCGAGTACCGCTACCAGGGCATCTCGGCGCTCAACGCTTGGTCGGGCGACCGCGCCATCGAGCAGATCGCGGGCTACCAACAGCGTCTGCGTCGCCTGATGAGCGAGCGCGGCATCGACGCCGAGTGGCTCGCCGCGTGGAACGGCTGGCTTCGTGAGGTTGGCGGGCGCGAAGACGACCGCATCCTTGCGTGGGCGCAGCTTGGCCGTAAGGGAGGCGAGGCCAAGGAATACACGCGCCAGCTCCAACCGCGCGTGGTCGATGGTGTTCCGCACTGGCTGTGGACTGCAGAGAAGCCCGTAAAGTGGAGCAAGAATTTCTGGCTCGTGCTCGATAGCAACACGCACCCCGCCGCGACACGCAGAGACCTCGGCTTTGCGGAAGACGCCTCGCGCCCCGTTGCCGCCGAAGATCTGCTGGTCGCCTCCCAGCGAATCGTCGACGGCGACATCCTTCTCGAAGAGCTTGGACGCGAAGTTGGCCGCCCCTTCCAGCAAGGGGCGACGGCCATTGCCGCCGGCATCTTCAGCGAAGAAGACCGCCGCGCCATTCAAATCCGAGGGTTCCGAATTCTCCAGTTGCGTAACGACGACGCAGCGCCTGCCACCGTGAAACCCAGCGAGGAAGCATGTTAACCAAGGACGATTTCATCCGCCACGTTCTTGGCGAAGCCCCGCGCACGACGGCACGCGCGGCGACGAACGACACCGGCCACATCGAGGGCTTCGACTTCGCTGACGACGCGCCGGACTCGGAGGCCACTGAAGACACGCGCTTCGTGACGCCGCTGCTCCAGGCCGGCTTCGGTGACGGCCAAGCCATCCCGCGCGCCACCGTTATTCGCAGCACCGATGCCGTCGCGAAGTACATCCCCGACGAGGTTCGCTACTGGCCCAAGACACCGACGCGCCCGCACCACACGCTGCTCATCGAAGCGAACCTCACGCACTGCGAGCTACTCGCCATACCGGCGTTCAAGTCCCGCCAGCTCGCCCACCTCGACATCGCCGAAGACGCCGTCGCTCGTCTTGTGGCCGAGGCGTTGGAGGGCTTCCAGCGGGGAGCCGAGGGCCTCGACGCTTCGGCCTTGAAAGGCCAGAAGCAAGAGACCCTGTGCGTCGTGTCGATCATCGACGAGCGCGAGGGCCACGCAGGTCGTCTCGCGTGCTTTGGCACGTTCAACGCCAAGACCGAAGGACTCGAGACGTTCTTCCTGACCGAGCATGCGCGAACGTGGGACCGCGCCGATGCGCGTGAACGGCTGGGCCTCATCTATGAGAGGCAGTTCAAGAAGCTCGGCGAGGCCTCGTGGCAGGAAGCCTTCACGAC
>JAJXVK010000128.1 GCA_021782155.1 Pseudomonadota bacterium | reverse complement strand
CAAGGCGCCTGTCACACGAACACCCAATGTGATCGTTATCCTGGTTGATGACCTGGGATGGCCGGACGTTTCGACGTACGGGCTGCACAACGTCGAAACGCCCAACATCGATCGCATCGCCAAGACCGGCGTCGCCTTTTCCGACGGGTACGTCGCGGCATCGGTCTGCGCCGTTTCGCGGGCCGGGCTTCTTACCGGCAAGATGCCACAGACCTTTGGATTCACATACAACATCAACGACCAAGGCGACGTCGGAGCAGGATTGCCGACGGATCAGCCAACGCTGGGCGAACGTCTCAAGCGGCATGGCTATCATACTGGCATCTTCGGCAAATGGCACCAGGGATCGGAAAGCAAATTTTACCCAACCAATCGCGGCTTCGACGAATTTTTCGGGTTCATCGCAGGTGAGGCGTCCTACGCCGATCCCGACACGCCGGGAATCGTTACGACGCATACCAAGGTCGACAATCGCAAACCGCCGTTCGAACATCGCACCGGCGATCACCAGATGGTCGAGGGTCCCGGCCGCACCGTCGTCCACGACGAGCACAAGTACCTGACCTACGAGATCACCGACCGTACGATCGACTTCATCAACCGGTCGGCGGGAGACCCGGCGCAGCCTTTCTTTGCCTATGTCGCCTACAATGCACCGCACTGGCCAATGCAGGTGCCCCAGGTTTGGTACGACAAGTTCCCCCAGATCAAGGATCCGGTGCGCCGAACCTATGTCGCGATGATCGCTGCGATGGATGCTGGGGTTGGAAAGATCCTCGACACGCTGGAAGCCCGCAGCCTGCGCGAAAATACGCTGGTCGTCTTCCTGTCCGACAACGGCTGTCCTGTCCAGTTCGGCTTTTGCAAAGTCGATCACCCCTGGGGCTGGGGCAAGTTTACTTACCTCGAAGGCGGGGTGCGCGTCCCGTTCATGATGTCCTGGCCGGCACGCTTGAAGCCGCAAGGCGTGGTCCATGCCCCAGTCAGTTCTCTCGACATCGTCCCGACGATCCTTCATGCGGTTGCCCCCGATCAGCAACTCCCGGCCGGTCTGGATGGCGAAGACCTTGTGGCGACCGCGCTGCATCCTCCGGCAAAACCGCGCACCCTGATTTGGGGGCAGGAGCCGGTCTATTACGCTCGCCGGGGCGATTATCGGTACTGGGTCTCCCACGACTGGAACGAAGCACACCTCTACGATCTCGGGAAGGATCCCTGGCAGCGAGCGGACATCGCCGCCCTTGCCCCCGCGGAGAACAAGGCGCTGTCCGAGAAGGTTGAAGCCTGGCGCAAGACGTTGCCCCCGCCACGCTGGAAATTGCACTTCACACGCCCCGTCGAAGTGGGCGGCCGCAAGACCGAATGGGTCTACTGAATTGTCGAGGGAGACATCGCTTATGCCGCCGTTCCACAAGCTGCTGCTTGGCGCAGCCTGCTTCGCAGCTGTCGCAATGCCTGTCGCTCCGGCCGCAGCGCAGGCCGCCAGGCCAGTCCCCGCGAGCGCACCCGCGCCATCCCCGATTCCTCGACGCAACATTATCTTCGTGCTGGTCGACGACCTGCGCTTCGACGGGATGGGGTTCCTCAACCCGCAGATATCCACGCCCAACATCGACCGAATGGCGCAGCAGGGCATGTACCTGCCCAACGCGGTTGTCACCTCGTCGCTTTGCAGCCCGAGCCGCGCGACGATCCTGACCGGTGAGACCGCGCGCAACCACCACGTGGTCGACAACAACAACTCGTCGGAGAAAGGCCTCGTCTACTTCCCCAGCTACCTGCAGCAGGCCGGCTACCAGACCGCGTTCTTCGGCAAGTGGCACATGGGGGACAACACCGACGCGCCGCGCCCCGGGTTCGACCGCTGGGTCAGCTTCAAGGGGCAAGGCACCTACTGGCCCAAGGGCGATTTCCCCGGCGCCGGGATCACCCAGATCAACGTCGACGGCAAGGACCAGCCGCAAAAGGGCTACATCACCGACGAACTGACCGACTTCGCGATGGACTGGCTCGAGCACGGGCGCGACAAATCGAAGCCCTTCTTCCTCTACCTCAGCCACAAGGCGGTCCATTCGGACCCGCTGCCGCCGCCGCGCTATGCCCACCAGTACGACGGGGTGGAATTCAAGCTCCCGGCGAGCGCCACCAACACGCCCGCGAACTATGCCGGCAAGCCGCGCTGGGTCTATGACCAGCGCAACACCTGGCACGGCATCGACTTCTTCTACAATGCCGACGTGCCGATGAGCGAGTACCTGCGCTACTATTACGGCGCGCTCTCGGCGGTGGACGACAGCCTGGGGCGGATCATGAGCTATCTGAAGAAGAACCACCTCGAGAAGGACACGCTGGTCGTGTTCACCTCGGACAACGGCTTCCAGATCGGCGACCATGGCCTCATCGACAAGCGCACCGCCTACGAGGCCTCGGTGCGCGTGCCGCTGCTGGTGTGGGAGCCGGGCACGATCCCGGCGGGCACGGTCAACATCGGCCGCGTGCGCAACCTCGACTTCGCGCCGACCTTCCTCGACGTCGCGGGCGTCAGGCAGATGCCCGCGCAGTTCGAAGGCCAGAGCGCGTGGAGCCTGTGGGACGGCAAGACCAGCGCGGCGGACTGGAAGCCGGGCGACTTCGTCTACGAATACTACTGGGAATACAACTTCCCCGAAACGCCCACGACCTTCGCGATCACCCGCGGCACGACCAAGTACATCCAGTACTACGGCATCTACGACCGCGACGAGCTCTACGACCTGTCCACCGACCCGAACGAGATGCACAACCTCGCCGACGATCCCAAGTGGGCGGCCGAGAAGCAGACTTTGCGCGACGCGCTCTATCGGCAACTCGCCAACCGGCAGGGCGAACACATGATCCCCTACATGGAGCGCCAGTCGATCGGCGCGGTGCGGCGCCGAAAGGGCGGAACGGGCGCTGCCCCCTTCCCCGAGAGCTGGTACATCGAACCCAACCCGACCGACCGGTTCGACGACATCTTTCCCGACAGCCCGGCCAAGCTGAAGGCGCACGAGGCTGGCAAGCCGCTGATCTATACATTACCCCTGAAGCAGGTTGTCGAAGAGTCGATCGAGAAGGGCGGAAAGGATTCGCAATGAACGCATTGACTACACCTGGACGCCGCGCCTTCCTTGGCGGAGCGGCAGCCCTGATCGGTGCCGGCGTGGCCCGTCCACTGTTCGCGCAGGCCGCACCGTCTGCGACGCTCCCGCGCGCCGCGAACGGTCAGCCGATGAACCTCATCCTCTATTTTACCGACGAAATGCGCGCCGACGCGCTGGCCTGCTACGGCAACCCCGTCACCAAGACGCCCAACTTCGACAAGCTGGCGAGCGAAGGCGCGCTTTTCCGCAACTGCCACGTGCAGAACCCTGTCTGCGCACAATCGCGATGCTCGATGCTGACCGGCTGGCCGACCAGCGTGCGCGGCCATCGCAGCCTCTACTACCTGCTGCAGGACGACGAACCAAACATGTTCCGATATCTGCGCCAGGCGGGCTACGACGTGTTCTGGTTCGGCAAGAACGACGCGCTCACACCCGATGCCTTCGCCGATAGCGTCACCGAATGGGAAAACGCGATGTCGCCGGCAAACCTTGCGCGTAGCGGCATGGGCGCGGCGATGCGCAATTTCGACAAGAACGCGCCGACCACGATGCTGTTTCCGGGCGGCGGTGACCGGCGCAACACGCTCGACTATCCGATGGTGCAGGACGCCATCAAAGTGCTCGAACGCCGCGAAAGCGACCGCCCGTTCTGCATCTTTCTGCCGCTGCTCGAACCGCACCCCCCATATACCGCGCCCGAGGGGTTCGACACGATGTACAACCCTTCGGACCTCCCCGCGCTGGTTCCGCCAGGACTGCCCGACAAGCCCCTGTTCCACAGCGCGATCCGCCAGCGCTTCGGTCTCGACAAGGTCAGCGACGCGACGCTGCGCAAGGTGCGCGCGACATACTACGGCATGGTCAGCTATTCGGACTGGCTGCTCGGTGAACTGATGGATGCAATGGAGCGCACCGGGCGCGACAAGGACACCGCGCTGTTCGTCAGTTCCGACCACGGTGACTATGCGGGCGACTATGGCCTGATCGAGAAGTGGCCGAGCGGGCTGGAATCCTGCCTCACCCACGTCCCGCTGATCGCGCGCGTGCCTGGCGGGAAGCAGGGCATCGTGGCGAACGACATGGTCGAACTCTACGACATCATGGCGACCTTCCTCGAACTGGGCGGAACCCGCGCAACGCACACCAACTTCGCGCGCAGCCTGATGCCGCAGATCGCGGGCGGGCCCGGCGACCCCATGCGCGCCGCGTTCAGCGAGGGCGGCTACAACATTTACGAACCTCAGGCCTTCGAACCCCGGCTCGGCGGGCTCTATGGCAACAAGACCGACCTGCAGAACGATCGGCCCGAGACGATCGAGCGCTGTGCCTCGATCAAGACCCAGCGCCACACCTATATCGCACGGCCTTCGGGCGTGTCGGAGCTCTACGATCGGCAAGTCGACCCGATGGAAGAACACAACTTGTTCAACGCGCGCTCGCACGCTAGCATTCGTGATGGCCTGCAGCGCCAGTTGCTCGACTGGTACATCAATACCAGCGGCGTGCCGGGCACCGTTCGCGATGCGCGGGATATGCCGCCATTCTATCGCAACGAGGTCTTCCCCGACGCGAAGACCAGGGCCTACCAACTCCTGGACGACTGATCCGAAATGACCCTCTCCGATCCCGCTGTAGCCAGCGACCTTCACGCCGGGATGGTGCCCATCCCCGCAGGCACCTTCACCATGGGCTCGGAGAGCTTTTACCCCGAAGAGGCGCCGCTGCGCCGGGTGAAGGTCGATGCGTTCCGGATCGACGAGACGCCGGTCACCAACCGCCAGTTCGCGCGCTTCGCCGAGGCGACGGGGCACGTGACCTTCGCCGAGATTCCGCCCGATCCCAAGGACTATCCGGGCATGCTGCCCGGCATGGACAAGGCCGGCTCGCTGGTGTTCCGCAAGACGCGCGGGCCGGTCGACATGGGCAATCCGGGCAACTGGTGGCACTTCGAGTTCGGCGCGGACTGGCGGCACCCGCTGGGACCGGATTCGTCGCTCGACGAACTCGACCTGTGGGACCACCCGGTGGTCCACGTCGCCTGGACCGATGCCGACGCCTACGCGAAGTGGGCGGGCAAGGAACTGCCGACCGAAGCCGAGTACGAATACGCCGCGCGCGGCGGGCTCGAAGGCAAGGAATATGCCTGGGGCGACGAACTCGCGCCGGGCGGCGAAATGATGGCGAACTACTGGCAGGGGCTGTTCCCCTTCGCCAACCAGTGCCTTGACGGGTGGGAGCGCACCTCGCCGGTCAAGTCGTTCCCGCCCAACGGCTATGGCCTCTACGACATGATCGCAAACACCTGGGAATGGACCGCCGACTGGTGGATCGAGCGCCTGGCCGACGCAGACCCCAAGAAGGCCAAGGGCGCCTGCTGCACGGTCAGCAATCCGCGCGGCGGCCAGCTCAAGGATAGCTACGATCCCAACCAGCCGCAGATCCGCATTGGTCGCAAGGTGCTCAAGGGCGGCTCGCACCTGTGCGCCGAGAACTACTGCAAGCGCTATCGCCCCGCGGCGCGCCACCCAGAGATGATCGACACCTCCACCACCCACATTGGCTTCCGATGCGTGGTCCGGGGGTGACGGAGGTGAGGCACGAAGAGCTCGTCGATGTCGCCGCGCCTGAAACGGGCGCCATGCGTCGCCCTGCTACCATGGTCGACGTTGCCGAAACTGCGGGGGTTTCGCTGAAGACCGTGTCGCGGGTCATCAACGGTGGCGAGAACGTGCGACCGCGGATGCGCGAACGGGTCGAGGCGGCGATACGTGCCCTGAACTATCATCCCTCTCTCGCGGCACGACAACTGTCGGGACAGCGTTCCTACATTCTCACGCTGATCGCGCCTCGCGCCGGGGTCAGCTACGTTGCCAGGATGATGGTTGCCATCGCCACCGAGGCGCAGGCGCGCGGATACCACGTCATGACGGAACTGATTGAAACGTCGGGTTCCAATGTACTGGAACGGTTGGCAGAAAGTCCCTCAGCCCGATCTGACGCATATATCCTGATGCCTCCGTTTCAGGACGATCCCGCGCTACTCGCGCGGCTGGCGGCAGAAGGCACCCCCGCCGTGCGGATTGCCGGCATAAGCGAGGGATACGGCGTCAAAGTCGAGATCGACGACGCTCCGGCGGCAGAGCAGGTCGTGGATCATTTGCTCGAACTTGGCCACCGCCGCATCGGCATGGTCGGCCCACCGCTCCCGCGGCGAGCCGCCGAAACGCGCGTCGATGGCTATATGAGGGCGCTCGGGCGGGCGGGTATCGAGATCGACCCCGACCTCGTCGTCCGAGGCAGTGACCTGTATTTTGGCGCGGGTGCAAACGCCGCGCTGGAGCTTCTTGCGCTCACCAACAAGCCCACGGCCATTTTCGCTGCCAGCGATGAACTGGCTCTGGGCGTGATGGTTCAGGCGCAACGACTCGGATATTCCATTCCTGGCGACCTGGCCTTGGCCGGCTTCGACGATTCGCCCATGAGCCGCATGGTTTTTCCCGCATTGACCACCGTACATCAGCGTATTCGCGAGATTGCTCGCGTGGCGGTGGAGACCGCGCTTTCGGGTGTGGTTCCGGCGGATGCGGACCTGTCGGCACGCCTTTTGGTGCGGGGCTCCACGACCGGAGACCGATCTCTTTGCCTCGAGCCCTTCCAGTTCTGAAAATTGCCAGCGGCAGGTCGCTGTGGCGCTTCGGTTGCGCCGCGTTGATTGCCTGTGGAATCCCCGCTGCATCCGCCGCGGACCAGGAACATTCGACCGGCAACAAGGCGGTCGAGTGCCCCGAAAGCGGTGGTCCGTTGGTTTCTCTCGGCCTGCCCGGCGGCGCTCTGCGTGCGGTAATTGCGCCGGCACATGGCGGGGAGCTTGTAAGCCTGGTTCTGCGAACTGCCAAAGGCCCGCGCGAACTACTCTATCGTGCGCTCGACTTCTGCAACCGTCCCGGTTGGGAGGGAAAGGCGCCGGTGCTCTGGCCCGCCACCGGCCGCAATTTCGCAGTGGATCCCGCAAAGCTGCCTGCAGGCACCCCGATCACCGCCGCCTTCGGCTGGACCTGGCGCGGGGAGCGCAAAGACATGCCGATCCATGGTTTCGCGCGGACGCAGGTCTGGCACCTCGATATGCAGTCGCGCACAGGCGGCCAGAGGACCGCCCGCGTTTCACTGGACGATAGTCCGCAAACCCGCGCGGCCTATCCGTTCGGCTTCCACCACACCATCACCTACACGGTGTCCGGATCGGATTTGACCGTGCGTCACGACATCACGGCCGCCCGAGACAACCTGGGGCCGATGCCGTTTTCCATCGGCAACCATCTCACACTGGATACAACGACCCTTCGTGGAAGCACCGAAAGACCCATACTGCTCTCGACCCGGGCCTCCCGCAGGCAGGAGACCGACCGCTTTGGTCGTCCCCTTGGCAGGATGCGCCGTCAGCATTCGCTATGCGAAACACCATTGGCGGAATTCGGCCGCGATGTCGCGACGTCGCTCGGCGGATATACTGCTGGCGGCGCGACTGTGACGGTGCGCGCTCCCACCGGAATCCTCGTCACGGTCGCGCAGCAACGTCTGCCCGGCGCACGGCCCGATGCGATCCGCTTCAATCTTTGGGGAGATCCCGACGCGGGCTATTTCGCGATCGAACCTTGGTATGGCCGGCAGAACTCGCTCGCGGATGGATCGGGAATAGTGCTCCTGAAGCCCGGGCAGCATTTCCAATGGTCGTTTTCGGTATCGGCAAGAGAAGTCCGGCCACGCGATTGAATGCCAGACCGGCGCATCGAATTGTGTGTCGCGTCTATGAAAACAATGACCCCGGGGACACCTGGCCTGGTACCCCCGGGGTCATTGTTTGTGCGAAGGTGCCGCTTCAATAGCGGAAGCGCACCCCGACCTTGAACCTGCGGCCGATCACGTCATAGAGATTCGCGTTGGTGCCGATGTTGTTTGCGGGCACCACCGGTGGCCAGGTATCGAACAGGTTGTTCACCACTCCGAAGACGTCGAGCGACGCATTGCCCCTCTTGAAGAGGTTGTAGCTCGCATTCACGTCAACATAAGTGATCGCGGGGACGCGATTGTCGTTGATGCTGTTGGGCAGCGAGGGATCGTAACCTGCGTCTTGCGGGCCAACGTAGGTGTTACCGAACTTGCCCTTGGGGATATAGCGTACCTGCACACCGCCAAGGAACGGACCACTGGTGAAGGTAGCCCGCGTCGTGATCTCGTAGCAGGGCATGCTCGGAAATGCCTGCTGGGTAACGGTCCCGTTCTGGCACTTGCCGCTCGTCGGTGAACCACCGTTCACGTAGGTCAGCTTCGAGTAGATCGTCGCCAGCACGCGCAGATCAAGCTTGCCGAGATTGCCGATCTGATTGTGGTAACCCAGCTCGACATCGAAGCCGCTGACTTGCAGTTCGTTGGCATTCGCCTGAATTGTGGACCGGCGTGCAAAAGGGACCCCGTTAGCGGGGTGATCGGCGTCTAAAAGGGACCCCTCATTCTGATGGTGTAGCGGGCCGCCTGGTTTTCCAGGTGGCG